>JACRCY010000440.1 GCA_016218785.1 Deltaproteobacteria bacterium | reverse complement strand
TCGGGCGCGGTGCCGGTGGGCGCCACGATGCCGGTGGGGGCCACGACGCCGGTCGGCCCGGTCGGCCCCACGACCTCCTCCTCCTTCTCGAGCTGGGCGTTGACCTCAAGGGTCTCGCCCGGCGCCACCCGCACCGAGGCCGTGAAGCGCTTGTGCTTCTTCGCCACGACCACGACCTCGTGCTTGCCCGGGCGGAGGTCGCCCGCCACGACCGGCTCGAGCCCGGTCGACGTACCGATGACGACGTCGTCCACGGAGACCTTGGCGCCGGCCACGCTCGGCGTGATGCGCAGCGTGCCCGTGGCCTTGAGCCCGGTCACCGCCACGAACCACTTCTCGGCGTGACCGCGCAGGGGGGCCTCCCGCGCGTCCCCCTTGACCAGCTGGAAGGTCTGCTCGTTCTCAAGCCGCGCCTTGCCGACGTCGAGGAACTTGAGGGTCACCGAGTAGCCGGTGCGGCTCTTGCGGACCGCGCCGTAGAGCAGTTTCTCGGCCCCCAGGGAGGACCCGATCTGGGACATGCAGGCGGGGGCCTCGTCGAGGCAACCGAACACCAGCTTCATCTCGACCAGCGGCTTGCCCGGCACCACCCGGAGCTTGGCGTGGGTGGCACGCACCCGCAGGGCCAGCGTCACCTGGTTGGCGACGTCCTCGGGCACCTCGATCGACTCGAACCCGAGCACGGCGATCGAGACCTGGGCCCGGGCGACCGCCGGTACGGCGAGCATCGCGAGCAGCGCAACGAGCGCACGGAGCTTTCGCATCCTCTGACCTCGGCGCGGAAACGCAGACCACCCCGGTCTGCGCCTGAAGCTACGACGGCCCGATTGTACTCAGGTGACGGGGTTTGCGGAAGCCCATTCGTCGCGCCCATTCGTCGCGTTCTCCGGGGGCCCCTTCACACGTCGATCAGACCCTGACGGATCCCTTCGGTCACGGCCTCGGTGCGATTCGAGACCTCGAGCTTCTGGTAGATGTGCTCGAGATGGGTGCGCACGGTCGCGCGGCTCACCGACAGGGCCCGGGCGACGTCGACGTTGGAGAGACCGCGAGCGATGAGCTTGAGGATCTCCCGCTCCCGCGGCGAGAGGCCGCGGGTCCCGGGCGCGGTCTCGGTCGGGGCCTCCGCCGCCGACGCCGGCTTGAAGCGGCGCAGGAGCCGGCGGGCCAGCTGCGGCTGAATGATGCTGCCGCCGGAGTGCACCTCGCGGATGGCCTCGACCAGGCGGGCGGCCGGCGTCCCCTTCAGCAGGTAGCCCGCGGCGCCGGCGCGGATCGCGCCCATCACCTTGTCCTCCTCCTCGAAGACCGTCCAGATGAGCACCTCGGTGTCCGGGCGTCGCTTGAGGATCTCGCGGGTCACCTCGATGCCGGAGAGGTCGGGCAGCCCGAGGTCGAGCAGCACGACGTCGGGCCGGGCCTCGTCGAGCACCCGGAGCGCCTCGGTGCCGTCGCGGGCGCTGCCGCACAGCACGAGGTCGGAGAAGCCCTCGAGCAGCTTGAGCTGGTGACGCAGGATCTGGGGCTGGTCCTCGACGACCAGGAGACGGATGGGCGGCGTCGGGGCCATGGTTGTCAGCGTTGGGCGGTCACGGGCGGTCCCCCGGGACCGTCACGGCGTATAGATCTCGCCGCTCGGCTGGCTGGTCCACAGCCCGTCACGGGCGTCGGCCCCGCCCACCACCAGCACCGCCTCCCAGCCCCCCGTGCCGCCGCCGCCCAGGCCCGTGCAGGCGTGCAGCGCGCGGGCCTTCAGCGGGACGCCGGCCTGCGCCGCGGTGACGCCGGGGGCGTCCAGCTCCGCGGTGGCGAGCGCGTTGCCGTCGGGGCCGAAGCCGCCGAAGAGCAGCACCTCGCCGGACGACAGCGCCACGGCGCAGTGGTCGCGACGCGACGCGAACATCGGGAGCTGGGCGGTCTTGGCGGCGGTGCCGAAGGCATCGACGGTGAAGCACTCGAAGGTGCTCGACACCGAGGAGAGCGTGGCGCGGTCGGAAAGGCCGCCGAAGACGCAGACGTCGTCGTTGGGCAGGCGCGCAGCCGCATGGCGCGTGCGCGGCACGTCCAGGTCCTGGCCGGAGGTGAAGAGGTCGCCCTCGGGCATGAAGGTCTCGGTCGAGGCCAGGGTGGTGCCGGCGTCGTCCTCGCCGCCGACGAGGAGCACGCGGCCGTTCTTGTTGGCGCGGAGGGCGGAGTGGAACGCGCGCGCAGCGATCATGTCCCGCTGCACCTGGGTGAGCGTACGGGCGTCGGGGTCGTAGACCTCGGCCTTCTGATGCACCGTCGACAGGAGGAGGTCGTCGCGGGTGCACGTCCCGCACCCCAGGCTCACCTTGGCGATGTCGGCGCCGCCGGTGAGGAGGACCCGGCCGTCGGGCAGGAGCACGGCCGCGTGTCCGACCCGGGGGAGGTTGAGGGGCGCAGGGACGGGCGTGAAGCTCTCGTTCGCGGGGTCGAACACCTCGCAGGTGGCGGCCGAGACGATCTCGTTGTTGACCACGGTCAGGCCGCCGCAGAGGAGGATGCTCGACGGGCGCCCGCGCATGGCAGTGGCCGTGTGGTAGGCGCGGGGGTTGTTAAGTCCCGACGGGACCTTGCGGTAGGTCCCCCGGTCGGGGTCGTAGATGTAGGCGATGTCAGAGATCGATGTGATCTGGCCGAGGGCGTCGATCTCGGTGCCGCCCGCGATCAGGACCTGCCCATCCGAGAGCCGCGTCGCCGAGAGCCCCGGGAGGCCGGAGTCGGGGCCGGTGGGCAGCGCGGTCTCCGGGTCGAAGGTCCCGTAGAAGGTGTCGGTGCCGGCGATGAAGAGCTGGACGTCGAGGCTGGAGCCCTTGTCGGTGGGCGAGACCAGCTCGCGGGAGCCGCCGAGCGCCACCACGTCGCCGCCGGCCGTCAGGCCGCGGGCGACCACGTGCACCGCAGCGCCGTAGGGGATCTTGCCGCCGAGCTTGCCCGATTCGCCCACGGCGAAGCTGCTCGTGGCCAGGGGCGCCGCGCTCGGGTCGTCGCTCAGCACCGACACCTCGACGGTGGCGGCGGCCCCCAGGGGGTCCCCGTCGCCGGCGCGCACCAGCGAGATCCGGATCTGGTCCTCGTCGCCGCAGCCGCCCACGAGGAGCGGGACGACGCCCCCCAGGACGGTGACGACGGCGAGGAGGGCGCCGCGCCGGAGGCGCGCGGTCCGAGCGGAACGGTCCAGGGCCCGGGGCGTCATCGGAGCGTCACCGGGCCGCCGTAGAGGCCGTCGTGCTTGGGCTGGAGCGCGAGCACCAGCCCGGCGGTGCTGGCCCCCACGACCACCGCGCCGATCAGGGTCCAGAACCACCAGGTGCGCCACACCGGCGGCGAGATGTCGATGCGCGGGCCGGTCTCGCCGGTCACCGCCACGGGGCCGGTGTCGATGGTCCCGCCGGTGCCCCGCCCGCCGCCCTGGGCCGGGACGTCCAGGTTGAGCTGCGTCGTGGTGATGTCGCGCTGCGCGGGGAAGCGGCGCGTCGCCTGGTGGATCTGCTCGGCGAGCGTGTAGAGGCCCGCGCTGAGGTTGACCAGCTCGGAGTCGAACTTGGCCGCGTCGAGCTCCACCAGCTTGTTCCCCGCGCGGCGGTACATGTAGACGCGCAGGAGGTACCCGTCGGGACCCCGCGTCACGTGGCCGACGATCAGGTAGGCGGCGCCGAGGCGCTCGCTGAAGCGGTTGGCCACGTCCTTGAGGCGCACGTCGATGGCGCCCGACTGCAGGCGCTTGATGATCTCGCCGTGGAAGGCGGCGCGGGCCGCATCGCCGCCCGCGGCGGCGGCGGCGCTCTGCGCGCGCAGGCGGAGCGGCACCTGGGCCGACTCGCCGCTCTTGATCTCGACATGGGTGCCGGCGGGCGCGTAGCCCGGCCGGGTGGCGCGGATGTAGTGGCTGCCGGGCAGGAGGTCGAGGACCGCCGGCGTCTGGCCCGCGGGCCTGCCGTCGACGAAGACGTCGACGCCCTCGGGCTGGCTGGTGATTGTGGCGCCGCCGTTCTTGGCCTTGAGCACCTTGCGGGCGCGCTCGAAGGCCTTGCGGATCTTCTGCGGCTGGGCCGTCAGATCGGGGCTCACCGTCGGCTGCAGCACCAGGGCGCGGGAGAAGGCCTTGACGCACTCCTGGTCGTTGCCCCGGCGCCCCTCGGCGATGCCGAGGAGCACGTGGACGTAGGCCACGGGCTTGACGTCGTCCAGCACCGCCGCCGACTCGTCGAAGGCCTTGAGCGCCTTGCGGAGGTGCTCCCCCGCCTTGGCGTACTCGCTGCGGCCGAAGGCGTCGCGCCCCTGCTCCAGCGCCTTGCGCGCGTCCTCGCGGAGGTCGACGGCGCGGGCGCCGACCTCGATGTCGGTGGCGGCCTCCTCGTCCGGGAGCAGGTCGACGGTCTCGGCGGTGCCGAGCTCGGCGCGCAGCTGCTCGGTCAGGCGGCGCGGGATGAGCGGCGACACGTCGGCGGCCGCCTGGATGCGCACCAGGAAGACCTTGGACATCTGCGGTGGCGCAGCACCCACCGGTCGACCGACGAGCGGAAGGGCGAGGAGCGCGGCCAGCACGGCCGCCAGGAGCCGATCTCGTGGCCGCACGGAGCGGCCGCGGCCCGCCACCGGCCGCCGGCTCCGCCAACATCGCAGGGTGGTCACGTCGCTTGGGCTCCGCCTTGGAGGGATCGACGCCCGCATGGGCGTCAGAAGTATATCACGGCCTTGCGTTTGCCGCCCCGCGCCCCTTGGGGTAGAGTCGCGACGCGTGCGGCTGTCGCTGACCACCAAGGTCCTCCTCTGGTACCTGCTGCTGTCGCTCGCGTTCGCCGCGGTGTCGGCGAACAGCGCGTGGCAGATGCACGAGGCGGGGCGGCAGCTCCGCGCCCTCAAGGACGGGTACCTCCGCCTCTACGGCCACGCCAAGGAGCTCCAGCTCTACCACGGCTACCTGCGGGCGACCTTCGAGCAGGAGGCCGCCACGTGGGACTCGGTGACCAAGGACAGCCTGGCCTTGAACCTCAGTCGCCGCTCGCGCGACCTGGCCGCCGCGCGGCAGGCGCTGGCGACGCTCGCCGCCCTCGACGCCCCCGAGGAGCGCACCTTCGTGGCCCGGGCCCGCGAGGACTTCGGGTGGCTCGAGGCCCGCTTCGCCGAGGACGCGCGCGAGGTCGATCACCCGGGGCCCCTGCAGGTGCGCCGCGAGCGCTGGAGCAAGGTGTCGGTGCGCATCAACCAGTTGTCGCGGCCGGCGCGCCAGAAGCTCGGCTCGGTGGCGGACCGGGTGAGCCGCGACGAGGATCAGGCGCGCCGGGCGGCCATCGGCGGGGTGATCGCGTCCATGCTGTTTGGCCTGCTGGTGTGGCTCGTGACCCGGCAGCGCCTGGCCCAGCTCCGCAAGCTGGCGCAGGGCGCCCGCCGGCTGGCCGGCGGCGAGTGGGGTGAGCGCGTCCCGGAGGACGACAAGGACGAGATCGGCGCCCTGGGCCGCGAGTTCAACTCCATGGCCGCCGCGCTGCAGGAGCGCGAGCAGCGCCTCATCCGCTCCGAGCGGCTCGCGGCCATCGGCCGCATGGCCGCGCACATCGCGCACGAGGTGCGCAACCCGCTCTCGTCGATCGGCCTG
Organism: Deltaproteobacteria bacterium; assembly: GCA_016218785.1. Taxonomy (GTDB): domain Bacteria; phylum Myxococcota_A; class Polyangia; order JACRCY01; family JACRCY01; genus JACRCY01. The sequence continues at coordinate 638 of JACRCY010000440.1, read as the reverse complement.
AACGCCGAGCTGCTGGAGGAGGAGCTCCAGCAACAGCCCGACGGCGCGAGGCTGTGCCGCGCCATCCAGCACGAGGTGGACCGCCTCAACGCCCTCACCCAGGAGTACCTGCGCTTCGCCCGGCTCCCCCAGCCGAAGCTCGAGCGCCAGGACCTCCGCCCGGCCCTCACCTCGCTGCTCGACTTCATCCGCGAGGACGCCCGCGCGCGCGGCGTCACGGTGGTCGCGCAGCTCCCCGACTCGCTGCCGTCGCTCGATCTCGACGAGGGGCAGCTGCGCCAGGCCCTGCTGAACCTCTGTCGCAACGCGGTCGAGGCCATGTCCGGCGGCGGGACCCTCACGGTGCGCGTGGCCGCGGCGGGCGAGCGGCTCGAGATCTCCGTGGCCGACACCGGCGCCGGGATCGCCGCCGAGCATCTGCCGCGCGTCTTCGAGCCCTTCTTCTCCACCAAGGAGCACGGCACGGGCCTGGGTCTGGCCCTGACGCAGCACATCGTGGCCGCCCACGGCGGCACCATCAGCATCGACAGCACGCCGGGCCGCGGCACCGAGTTCGTCGTACGCCTCCCGCTCCTGGGCGCGGCGGCCGGCGGGGCCAGCACGGGGCCTTGAGGCCGACCCCGGGACGGTGGTACTAG
>JACRCY010000439.1 GCA_016218785.1 Deltaproteobacteria bacterium | reverse complement strand
TCCCCGCGAGGGGACCTCGCGGGGTCCCCGCACCCCCCGCGGCCGCACTCGCGGCCGGCTCGCCCTGCGGGCTCCGCCGTGGCACGTTCAGCGAAGGCCGCCGCACCTGGATCACGCTCAGCGCGACCCTGGCTAGCCATCCGGACGCGCGCCGCGGCGCGACACCGACATGGGACCCCTCGGAGGGTTCCCCTTTCCTCCCGGGAAAGAACCCGCCGGGCGGAGCCCGTCGGGCTCCCACGCGACTAGCGCACGCAGCGGGCCGTGAGCGCGTCGACCTCGGGCGCGCTGGTGGGCCCGGCGACCGCGCGCAGGCGCGCGCACAGGTCGAGCCGCTGCGCCGCGCCGCGAGCGGCGTGATGGCCCAGCGCCACCATGAGCGCCTCACCCGCGACGCAGCCGCCGGCGGCGTGCGCGTGGCGGGCGAGCGCGTGCACGAGCGGGCCCAAGGCGAAGGTGAGGTCGAACCCCTTCAGCCCGCCGCGGTGGAGGAAGTCGGCGGCGGCGGCGAGGGGGGCGGCCTCGCCGCACGCCCGCAGCGTCTCCAGGTGCGCCGCGGCCTCCACGCGGAACTTCGCCTCCAGCTCGCGCAGCGCCTCCAGGATGGTCCGCGTCCGCTGGCGTCCCTCGAAGGTGTTCAAGCGGGTGAGCGTGAACGCCTCCTCCGCGGCTCCCCCCAGGTACTCGTGGGTGTAGACCCACTCGTAGCAGGTCTCGCACACCGGACACCGCTTGAGGCAGTCGTGCGAGTAGCCGGTGCTGTCGTCGTGGTACGGCGCGCCCACGACCTGGAGCCGGCGCGCGGCCTCGGGCAGGCCGCCGGTCCGCACCTCGCCGTCGATCCAGAGCGCCGACGAATGCTCCGGGATCCCCTGGCAGATGGGGCAGGTCTGCCAGCCACCCGGCACGTTGTCCGAGGTCTGCCATCCGGGACGGTGGGGCGCGGTCACGATCGGCCTACTGGCAGACTCCCGTCGTCGGCTGGTTGACGCAGAACGTGCCGCCCGGGCACGTGTGCCAGGTGGAGGGTCAACTGCCGCAATCGAGTCGTAGGCAGCCGTCCTCCTGCCGGACGAAGCATTCGCGATACATCGTGTCGCTCGTGCACACCTTCTGCCCCGCGAAGTCGCACTCGTTGATGGTGGCGCACAGCGGGGGGGTGTAGGTCACGCAGGCGGGGATCTTGGCGGGCCCCACCTCGTTCTTGCACATGTCGCCGACCTCGCAGAAGTCGGGAGCGCTCCAGAAGGTGCAGCCGTTCTCGTCGGGCCCGGCGCAGGCGACCAGGGCCGGTTGGATCGGGTCGCACTGGATCTGGCTCGCCTGGCACGGGTTCTCGCACACGCACTCGCCGGCGACGCAGATCAGGTGCCCTCCGCACGCCGCTGCGCTCCACGAGTAGCAGCCGCCCGCGTCGGGGCCGACGCAGGTGAGCCGCTCGCCGGCCGGGCCGCACGCGGTCGCCCCGAGCTGGCAGGGGGTGGCGCAGCCGCACGAGCCGCCCACGCACTCGATGCCGGCGCCACATGCGGACGGCTCGCCCCAGGAGTAGCAGCCCTCGGCGTCCGGCCCGACGCAGCGCTGCTCGTGCGTGCCGTCGGCGCAGACGCTCTCGCCCGGCTGGCACGGGCTGAGGCACAGGCAGGCGCCCGCGACGCAGGTGCTCCGCGGGCCGCACGCCTCGGGCGCGGACCAGGTGCGGCACCCCGCGGCCGTCGCCGGCTCGAGGCAGCGGAGCTGGGCGCCGGTCGTGTCGCAGGCGGTGGCGCCCGGGGCGCAGGCGTCGTCGCACGTGTGGGGCCCCATGGGCGTGGACCGGTCGCAGCTGCCGGTGACCAGCGCGGCGGCGAGGACGACCGTGGCCCACACCCGACTCACGTGCACCGCGCTCCTTCCCTTTCCCGGGCGCCCACGCGTTGGCGACTAGCGACCGCACCCGCATCCGCTGCGCCGGTCGGCCTCGTCCTGGCGCAGGAGGTCCTGGATCCGCTCCTCATCCATGGTAGCGCCGCGCGAGCCGATTCCATAGTCGAGAGGCACGTGGCCGGGGGGCGCCGTCGCCCGCGGCGCCCATGGATCGAAGTCGGCCGTCCAGCGCAGCCGCACCGCCCCCCGGTGCTCCTGGTAGTCGAAGCTGCGGGGCGCGTCGGCGTTGGAGTCGCGGCGCGCGTAGTCGTAGCCCACCCCGAGGCGGAGGCCGCGCCACGACGGGCTCCAGAGCGTGGCGGTGGCCGTGCTGAGCAGGTCGCGGCGCTTGCCGACGAGGCCGAAGAGCTCCAGGCCGCGCTGCTCGCCCGACGAAACGTAGTGATCGTAGCCGACGGTCCCGCCGACCTGCAGGACGAGGCCGCGGCCGAGCGCCACCCGGCCGTTCACGAGCGCGGTGCCGCCGGCCACGTCGTAGGCCACGTCGTCGGCGAGCTGGTAGCGGAGCGAGCCGACGAGGATCAACCGCAGGCGGCGGCCGGGCGCGAAGGTCCAGCCCACGCCGCCGTCCAGCTCGGCGCGGGTGCGGTCGGCGTCGTGGAACTGGCGCCAGCCGACGGCCGCGAAGGCCAGCAGTCGCCGCCACTGCACCTCGGCCTCGGCGCGGTGCGCCTGGTAGTAGAGCACCGCGCCCTTCTGGTTCATGAGGTAGAGGTCGAGCTTGTAGGCGAGCAGCACGCGGGTGTCGCGGCCGAGGAGCACCCCGGGCCGCGCCAGCATCTGGCCGGAGGTGAAGCGCTGGCTCTCCCGGTCCGCGAGCGCGAAGCCGGAGAGGAGCCCCTCCAGGCTCGGCTGCCAGAGGCCCCGCCGCGGGAGGAGCAGCCGGCCGGCGAGGTCGGCGCGCGCGAAGGGGCTGCGGGGCCCGGGCGCGCTCGGGTCGAGGGGCAGGCCGGCCAGCGCGTTCGAGGTCCACCCGCCGAGGAGGTCGAGGCGCAGGCCGAGCGGCGCGTCGCCGGCGGGATCCGGCTGCCGGCGGAGGTGCTGCCAGAGGGCGACGTCCTCGGGAAACGCCTCGGCCCGCGCCGCGAAACGCGCGAGGGCGCCGCGAGCGGCCGCGTCGAACGAGCGCGCCTGCAGGAGCGCGGCTCGCAGCACGAGCCAGCGCCCCTCCTCGGGACCCGGCCGCGGACACCGGCCGCCCCGCAACGCCCGCTGCGCGCCGTCCAGATCCCCTTGCTGCAGCAGTTGCCACGCGAGCCGGGCTCGCGCGTCGCAGTCGGTCGGGACCAGCTCGGCCCGCGCCGGCGCGGAGGCCGCCACCAGCATCGCGAGCACCAAAGACAGAGCGTCGGGTCGGACGCGTCCGGGCAAGGCCCCTCCTGCCCCGAATTGCAGCTACGGCGAGGCGGCCCGCCGGCGCTCCAGCTGCCGCCGGTCGATGTCCGCCACCTTGGCCTGCTGGGCGAGCCAGTAGTCAGGGTCCGCCTGCGCCTTCAGCTCGGCGACCGATCTTCCCTGCTGCTCCACCCAGGTGAAGTACTTCTGGTTGTGCCAGCGCTCGCGCACGTGGCGCGTGCCCTCGAGCACCCAGTCCAGCTTGGCGTTGCGGAACAGCTCGAGGCGCCGGAGGGCCTCCTCGTGGCCCATCGGGCCATGCTCGCGCGTGAGCCGGCGGATGACCGACGGGTAGCGGTCGAAGCCGTCGGTCGCGACCGTCACCACCACGTCGCTCGGACCGAGGCCGAGCAGCCGGGCGGTCTTGATGGCGCCCAGCACGTTGCAGATCCCCGAGACGCCGAAGAAGTTGAGGAGCGCGTTGGCGTCCTCCTGCGGGACCCCCGCGGACATCAGCTCGTGGGTCCCCTCCTGCACGAGCTGCAGGCCGAGGAGGCACTCGCCATCGTCGATACAGAGGAGGTAGTCCATGGCGTGGACGTGGTGGATCCAGGTGACGTGCTTGTCGCCGATCCCCTCGATCCGGTGGCTGCCGAACCCGACGTTGAAGAGCGTCGGGCACTGCACCGGCTCGAGCCCCACGACGGCGCACGACGGGTGGAGCTGCCGCAGGCGGTCGCCGGCGGCCATGGTGCCCGCCGAGCCCATGGCCGAGACGAAGGCGGCCACGCGGCCAGCGCCGACGCCGCGGGCCTGCAGGTCGTGGACCAGGTCGGCGATGGTGTTGCCGGTCACCTCGTAGTGGAAGCGGTAGTTGCCGAACTCCGAGTACTGGTCGAGGACGCAGTTGTCGGGCGAGCGGCGCAGGGTGCGGACCCGGTCGAAGACCTCCTTGACGTCGGTCTCGGTGCCCGGGGTGGTGAGCACTTCGCCGCCGTAGGCCGAGATCATCTCGAAGCGCTCGACGCTGACGTTCTCGGGAAGCACCACCAGCGAGTGGTAGCCCATGCGGGGTCCGACCCAGGCCGCGCCGATCCCGTAGTTCCCGGTCGAGGGGCAGACGATGCTCGAGCGCCCCGGCTCCACTTCGCCGTCGAGCTGCTTCTCCATGAGGATGGAGTAGACGGGGCCGACCTTGTGGCTGCCCGAGGGGAAGCGCGCGCCCGAGACGACCACGATCCTGGCGGAGACGCCGGTGAGCGCGGACGGCAGCACCCGGTGCGGGATGCGGTTGCCGGGCCCACGCCAGGTGATGTTGTACAGGTTGAGGGGCGAGAGGAAATCGCCGGCCAGGGCGTCGAGGGCCCGGACGCGGACCTCCGGCTGGACGGCCTGCGGATCGCGCATCTCGGCGAACGTGGGGCCGAAGACTGAGGGGCGAGTCATGGTCGGGGTGATCTCCCCGGCCTCGGCGCGAGCCACAGGCACAGGTCGCGGAGTTCCGAGACGCGCTGCAGCCTGAGGGCCACCGCCTCCGGCCGCAGGTCGACGGGCGGCCGCCGGCAGCGAAGGTCCCGCAGCCGCGACACCTCGCGCAGGTTGGCCCACACGTCGCCGGGCGACAGCGCGCCCTCAGCCCTCGCCATCCTCGTCCTCGCCCTGGAGCCGACGGATGTCGGCGAGGTCGCGCAGGCGGCCGCTGAGCGCCTTCATGGCGATGAGCTCCGCGCGCGACACCACCTGTAAGCGCCGGTCACCGGCCTCCACCGTGAGGCGCGAGTCCCACGCCCGCTGCAGGGGACCGTCCGCGAACAGCAGATCGAGCGTCAGCGCCTCGCCCTCATGCACCTTGCTGACACGCTGAACGGTCACACCGCTCCGGAAGGTCATCCGCTCGGCGGGCAGCACGTAGCCCGCGCTCGCGACGGCGGCGAGCGCCCGGTCGACATCCTCGGGGCGCACGAGCAGGTCGATGTCCGTGGTCGCGCGGACCACCCCATGGACGGCGAGCGCCATGGCGCCGGCCACCGCGTACTCGACCCCGCGCGCCTCGAGGGCATCCACGATGGCCCGGAACTCGTCGATAAGCACGAGCGGCACGGGTGGATGATACCACGCGGCGCGTGGCCCGGCTGGCCTCGGCGCCCGGCCCGTGGTATCGAAGCCCCATGAAGGTCGCGCTCGTCGCGGTGACGGCAGCCGTGGCGCTGGCCGCCTGCGGGCCGGCGCCCGCGCCCCCCCGCCGGCCCGGCGGCGGCCCGGTCAGCCAGCCCGCGAGCGCGCCGGCATCCCAGCGCGCCGATCACACGCCGCTGCCGCTCACGGTCGCCGAGCGGCGCGAGGAGCTCAAGTTCCTGCGGCGGGCGATCGAGGAGACCTACGCGCACTTCGAGCTCAAGCGGCGCCAGTGGGGCGTCGACTGGGACGATCTCGAGAAGCGCTACTGGCCGCACTTCGAGAAGGCCGAGACGTTCGAGCTGTACGACTCGCTCATGCTGCGGCTCCTGGCGGAGTTCCACGACTCCCACCTGGCCTATCGGCGCGAGAAGAGCGGCGGCCGCGCCGGCCGCCACGTCCACGTGAGCTACACCGTGGGGCTCCGCACCGAGTGGGTCGAGAACCAGCTCATCATCACGGAGGTCGAGCCCGGCTCGAGCGCGGCGCGGGCGGGCCTCAAGCCCGGCGACCGAATCCTGGCCGTGCGCGGTCAGGCGGCGGCGAGCTACTTCGCCCGGGGCGTGAACCGCCGCGCCTGGTCGCGGCCCGAGGCCGCGTGGCACGACGAGGCGCAGCTCCTGACCCCGATCGTCCTCGAGGCCGAGGACGAGCCGGCGCCGCTCCGCTTGTCGATCGAGGATCCGGTCGCCGGCATGCGCGCGGTCCTCCTGCCGCTCGTGAAGCGCGAGCCGTCGCCGCGTCCCGCCTTCGAGCTGAAGTTCGAAGGGGACATCGCGATCCTCAGGCTGCGTACCTTCGACGCGGGCAACTCGCCGGACGAGATGCCCGAGCACTTCAAGCAGATCGCGGCGCGGGCGAAGGGGCTCGTCCTCGACCTGCGCGGCAACCGCGGCGGCATCGACCGCATCGCCCACGGCGCGCTCCAGCACCTCATCGACCGGCAGGCCACGGTCGCGAGCTACCGCGTGCGCCTCTCGCAGCGCGCCCGCGACGCGCGGGCGCAGTGGCGCAAGCTCAAGGCCCTCCCCGACGGCTTCAGCGAGCCGGTACCGGTCACGGTCGAGCCGAAGGGCCCGCGCTTCGCCGGGCCGGTGGTGGCGCTCGTGGACCTCGGCTGCCGCTCGTCGTGCGAGACCCTGGCGGCGGGCCTGAAGGCTACCGGTCGCGCCACCCTGGTCGGTGAGCGCACCGCCGGGACCTCGGGCGCGCCCATCCGCGTGCGGCTGCCGCACTCGGGCGCGCGCGTCGGCATCCCCACCTGGTCGATGATGACCCCCGAAGGGCGGCCGATCGAGGGGCTCGGCATCAGTCCACACGAGGAGGTGCCGCTCACGCGCGCCGCGGTGCGCGCGGGGATCGATCCGCCGCGCGCGCGCGGGCTCGCGATCCTGAAGGGGAAGCTGGGGCGGAAGTAGCGGCCCGCGGCGGCCGTGGGCCGGGGCGCGGCAGGCGGTGGGGCCGGGGCCGACGGGGAGGTGGCCCTACTCCTCGACCTGCATGGCGAGGTAGTTCTCGATGCCCATCTGCGCGACCTGGTCGCGACGTCCTCCCGTGCAGTCTGCTCGCCTACTTCTTGCCCTCGACCCGGTCCATCTCCTCTTCGATGCGATCCAGGAGCAAGAAGCGGTCACGCATTGGCTTGAATTCGCGCCCGTTGACGAAGAGGCTCGGAGTGGCGCGGACGCCCAGGGTCAGGCCCAGATCCTTGTCCTTCTCGATGGCCTTGAGGGTGGCGGGGTCCTTGACCGCGGCGCGGAAGGGCTCGAGGGGGATGCCGAGCTTCTGGGCGTACCCCTCCAGGTGCTTGCCCTCGTGGGCATCCATGTTCTTGAAGAGCAGGTCGGCCATCTCCCAGAACTTGCCGTGGCCGGCCGCGGCCACGGCGGCCAGGGCCGCGGGCACCGAGTTGCGGTGCCCCTTGAGGGGGAAGTGCTTGAAGACCAGCTTCACCTTGCCGCCGAGCGTGCCGACGACGTCCTTGAGGGTGGGCGTGATGCTGGCGCACATGGGGCACTCGAAGTCCGCGAACTCCACCAGCGTGACGGCGCTGCCGCCGCCCAGGGCCGGCGAGCCGGCGATGTCGATGGCGCGCACCTGGGCGGTGTACGAGACCCGGCGCTCGTCGATGATGCGGCCGATGTCCTGGTCCTCGGCGCCGCGCTGCACCAGGTAGATGAGGAGGCGGGCGAGGCGCCAGCCGATGCGGGTGCCCTTCTCGAAGCACGCGGCGATGGTGGCGTTGGAGCACGGGCCGTAGCTGAACTTCTCCTGCGCCAGCTTCTCGACGCGGCTGCGCTCACTGCGTTCGAGGTCGCCCCACCACGGGATCGACTCCCACGGGGGCCGCGCCAGCGCGCTTTTGGGCGTGGCCGTCACGGCGGCGAGGAGGAGGAGGAGGGCGACGCGGATCATGAACGGCTCCTTCGAGACTAGGTCGGGGCGCTGGCGGCCGCCCGGCGGCGCCGGCGCTCCAGGAGGCCATCGATGCCGAGGACGCCGCGATCGTACAGCGTGGCGTGCGCGGCCCACAGGAACCAGAGGAGGTCACGCCACAGGGTGGCCTGCGAGAGCCTGGCCGCCTGGTCCCCGCCGCCGAAGCAGCCGCAGGAGATGTCGAGGCCGCGCTGGAGCGCCGAGATGATGGCGGCGATGAAGACGACCATCATGCCGGTGCACAGGAGCGCGGCGGCGCGCGCCCAGAGGCCGATCACGAGCAGGACGCCCGCCACGATCTCGATCCAGGGCAGCGTGATGGCCATCACGTTGATGAGGTTGTGCGGCACCATGCGGTAGCGCGCGATCTCAAGCCCGAACTCCTGCGGGTTCCACGCCTTGGCGATGCCGGCCCACAGGAACACGGCCGCCAGCGCCAGCCGGAAGATCAGCGCCACGTAGGGGTGCCGCAGGTAGCGCAGGCGCCTCACGGGCTCGCCCCCGTCGCGCCGGGCTGGCTCGCGGCCGCATAGGCCCGGTAGCCGCCGCCGAGGAAGCGCACGTCCTTGACCCCGGCCGTCTTCAGCTCGCCCGCGAACTCCTCGGCGCGACCGAGCTCCTCTCCCTCGTCATAGACGATGACGACCCGGTACCTGGTCAGGGCCGCGAGCTTCGCCGGATCGGTCGGCATCACGCTCGAGACCGGCAGGCTCTGCGCGCCGGCGGCGTGGCCGGCGGCGTACGCCTCGGCGCTGCGGATGTCGACCAGGGCCACGTCCTTGGCGGCGCGGAGCTTCGCCGCCTCCGGGGGCGTGAGGGTGCGGTTGGCCGAGGCCACCGTGGCCTCCTCGCAGCTGATCTGGTAGTCGAAGCTGCGCGCCACGAGCGGGAGGCCGCGCGCCCGCACCGCGTTGACGCCGAGGCCCAAGGCGCCGCCGATGACGGTGAGCACGAGCGCCTTCGCCACGAGCCCCAGCCAGTTGGTGCGGTCGGTGGTCACGGGCGAATCTTAGTCGGGGGCGAGGGTTGGGGCAACGTCGCCCCGCTGGCTCAACGGCGCCGGGCGCCGGGGCACCGCCCCGACGGCGCTCAGGGGGTGGGCCTGGCGGGCTGCGAGGGGGGCGGCGGTCG
>JACRCY010000432.1 GCA_016218785.1 Deltaproteobacteria bacterium | reverse complement strand
TCGGCTTCCGCTGCTGCCTGACGCCCTGACCCCCGGGCTCCCGGGCGCCGCCCCGGGAACCCACGCCGGGTGCCCAGGTGGGCTCCAGGCTTCGGGCTCCGGGCTCCGGCAAGCCGTGCACGCCGGAGCGCGTCGTGCCCAACGCGCCCGACCCGAGGCCCTGGAGCCTGGAGTCTGGAGCCTGGAGCCGCGTCGAGCGTGCACGCGATCGGGATGCGTGGCACGCGAAACCGATCGGGGCGCTAGTCCAGCTCGATCCCCTTGGAGCGGCAGAGCGACTTGACCTGCCCCTTCCACGCGCCGTCGAGGCGGTTGGCCAGCCGCTGCGCCGCGTCCTTGCGGCCCGACGAGCAGTGGCCGAGCGCCATGGTGGCGTTCGCGCGGTTGAGGAGGCCGGGCTTCTTGGTCAGCTTGGTCGCCTGCGAGGCCAGGGTGATGGCCTGGGCGTTCTGCCCGCGGGCGAACGCGGCCGCGGCCTGATCGACCAGGTCCTTGGCCTTGCCGTCGTCCATCTCCTTGGCGGCTGCGGGCGCCTTCTCCTCGGGCGGCCGCTTGGGCTCCTTCGGCTCCTTGGGCCCCTTGGTGGGCGGCCCGAGCACGACGGCTTCCTTGCAGTCCTTGCGCAGCTTGGCGAGGTCGCCCGGGGCGGCGTCCTGCGCCTCGACGAGCGCGAGCTCGCGCTTCATCGCGTCGCAGCGACCGTCGTCCTTGAGCCGCTTGGCCGCCGCCAGGTGCCGCTGCACGTAGCCGGGCTTCACGCGCGTCCACAGATCGTCGGCGCGCTTCTTGTAGACCGAGTCGTCCGGGATCTTCTTGAACGCGTCGAAGGCCTTGTCGGCGTCCTTCTTGTCGACGGACTCGGACAGCGTGGTGAGGGCGTCCTGGTTCTTCTGCTCCGCCGTGGCCTTGGCGCGCTTGTCCCGCGCCAGCTCCTGGCTCGGGTCCTTCGCCAGCACCTCGGAGAGGAGCTTGATCGCCTCGCCCCAGCGCTCGTCCTTCATCAGGCGGTCGCCGTCGCCGAGGCGCGCGGACAGGTCGACCGTCGGCGCGCCGGTGGGCGCGACGCCGGTCGCCGCGGTAGGCGCGGGCAGGCCCGTGGGGCCCGCCACCGCCACCGTGCCAGCGTCGGCCTGGGCCGCCGCGACCGGCTGCTCCTTGGGCCCGAACAGCTTGCCGCGCACCGCGAACAGCACGCCGCCGAGGATGCCGACCACCAGCAGCACGCCCAGGATCAGCCCCTTGCCGCGCTTCTCGCCCGGCATGGGCACGAGCGCGGTGGCGTCGCGGTCCGGCACGAAGTCCTCGTCTGGATCCACGAAGCGCATGCGCACGTGGCCGAGGTCGATGAGGTCCCCGCGCCGGAGCTCGACCTTGCCGTACTCCTCGCCGTTGACGCGGACGCCGTTGGCGCTCTGCAGGTCGACGACCGTGTAGCGTGTCTTCTCGCGCACGATCTTGGCGTGGTGGCGCGAGACGGAGCGGTGGTTGATGATGATGTCGTTCTCCTCGGTCCGGCCGATGACCACCGCGGCCTTGTCCAAGGGGAACACGAGCCCGAAGAAGTTCTGCGAGATGACGACCAGCTTGGCCGGCCCGAGCGGCTTCGCCTCGGCCACGGGGGCCGCCGCCGCGCCCGCGGCTGCGGCCTCGGGCAGCGTCGTCGGCACCGTGGCGTCGCCGGGGACCGGCGGCGGCAGCGGCATGGGGGTGGTCTTCTGGTCGGCGAACGGGTCGGCCGGCATCTCCGTGGTCCGGTCGACCTTGATGCCCAGGAGGTAGTCGCCGATCTGGATCCGGTCGCCCTCGGCCACGGCCACGCGGCCCGCGATCCGGTTGCCGTTGACCTTGACGCCGTTGTAGCTGCCGAGATCCTCGACGAAGACCGTGCCGTTGTGCCGCAGGATCCGCGCGTGCCGGCGCGAGACGTTGCGCTCGGTCAGCCGGATGGTGTTCCCCTCTTTCCGGCCGACCGTGACCTCGTCTCGATTCAGCGGTACGACGGTGGTCTTCCCCTCGTCGTCCTCGATGATGAGCTTGACCATCGGCACGGGCAGTCGCTGGGGTGCGCCGTAGAGTAGGACGATCCTAGTAGCTGGCAGCTTGGAGTGTCAAGGGAATTGCCGGACCCGGCAGGAGCCCGGACCGACGGATCGATCAGTCGTAGCCCGGTGTGGCCCGCCACGAGGACCAGGTCAGGATCGCTACTTGACGGCTTCGAGCAGGCCGATGTCGTGCTTGAGGAGATCGTTGACCAGCTCGCCCAGGCTCACCCCCTTCGCCTCGGCTCGCTGCTTCAGGTAGGCGAGAACCTCCTCGTCGAGGTAGACGGGCAGGCTCATGCGCGCGTCCGGCCGGTAGAACTGTCCGCGCTTGCCATGCGAGAAATCGTACTCGTCCTTCATGTTCCTTCCTCGTACTGACGCCGCTCGTGCGACGTCGCCAGGCGCGCCGAGATGCTACCGCCGTCCCCGCGTGCTCGCCAGCCCGGCCCGCGCTCTCGCCAGCCCGGCCCGCGTGATCATCTGCCGGCGGCACCTGTCAGCCGGCCCGGGGTGCCTCTTCGTCACGCCCGGTCACCTCTCCAGCGCGCCGGCTTTCTCGATCGGCAGCCCGGGGTACTTTTTCACTGACTGGGGGTACGTTTTCAGCGGCCGAGGGAAGTTGTTTCGCGCCCTTGCCTCCGTGTTCGCTGGCTGGCGCTCCACGATCGGCTCGCCCGGCTAGTTTCTCCCGGGCCCGGGACCCCTGGTTGCGACCCCGGGGCGCTTTTCCCCGGGGCCGTGACCGTTTCTCGGTTGTGTGACGCCGAGTTACGTGGGCTACCGCGGAGGCGAGGGAGGCGTACCGGGCGTCGCCGCACCGGTGCCCGGGCCGTAGAGCAGGTCGAGGTTGTACTCGGCGGCGCGGCCCGCGTTCCGCTGGCGCTTCCAGTAGCGCTGGCCGGCGCGGTTCAGCGCCTTGAAGTAGACCCACAGCGTGCCGTCGAGCACGTTGATCTGGTAGGTGTCCTGCTTGGCGTCCGCCTGGGCCGCCTTTTTGGCCGCGGGCTTCTGCGGCAGCGCCTCGCGCAGGCGGGCGCCCTCGACGAGGAAGTCCGGGTTCGGCGCGATCATCTCCTGCAGCTTGTCCTTCCACTTGCGGGCGTTGAAGAGCTCGGCCAGGCCGCCGATGCGGTCGGCGATCACGGTGGGATCGTTGCCAAGCGGACCGCGCAGGGGGAGGCTGTCGGTGAACAGGTCGGGGAGCGGATCCTCGATCTTGGTCGCGCGGTTGACCAGGAGCGCCTCGCTGTCGCGGCACCAGCGCTTGGCGTCGCGCACGGTGCGCCCCTCGTCGAGGCGGGCCGCGGACTTGACCGCCTGCCCCGCGGGCCGCGCCTCGCGCGCCTGACGGTGCGCGTCGCCGGTCTTCTGGAACCCCGCCGCCCAGGCCTGGGGGAAGCCGAAGCGCGCGAGCTTGTCGCCGTCGCGCTCGAGCAGCTTCTTGTGGTACTCGAACTGCAGGGCCACGCCATCCGAGCCGATGCCCTCGCCGATGCGCGCGCGGTCGGCCTCGGTCATGGCCTTGAGCATCACCTTCTCCTTCATGGCTCCCTCCTTCTCCCGGGGTGCTCCCGACGAGAGCACGCGTATCGCAGACCGGTGGAAGTGTCAAGCGTCGCGAGCGGCGTACCGGCGACCGGCGTAGCTTCGACCGGCATGCCGGCGTACGACCACGACCGACGCGCGGCGTAGGACGAACCACATCTCGTCGCCGCAGCGCCGGCCGCGCCGGACGACCTCCTGCCACACGCGTCAACAGCTCGGCCCAAGCGAGACGGGGGCGCCCTCGGGGTGGTCGGCGCCACCGAGGTAGTCAGACACGATGAAAAAAATGTAGTTGGACCCCCGCGGGGGCAGGCGCGACCATTTTGCGGCGATGATGATGTAGTACCATGCCTCGGGCGCGGCGAAAGACGCGGAGCTCGCGCGTTCGTGGTGCCTATCATCGGACAGCTATGTATCGTACCATGGTGCGTCGCGACGAACCGGTATGCCAAGCTCCGAAGGGGCGGGGAACCGGGTCATGCTGCACCTCTCCAGCGGGTGCAAGTCCCGTCCCGGTAAGCGTCGGTGCGCCGGGTAGCAGGCCCCAGGTGTTGGGAGGA
>JACRCY010000436.1 GCA_016218785.1 Deltaproteobacteria bacterium | reverse complement strand
TCCTCCCAACACCTGGGGCCTGCTACCCGGCGCACCGACGCTTACCGGGACGGGACTTGCACCCGCTGGAGAGGTGCAGCATGACCCGGTTCCCCGCCCCTTCGGAGCTTGGCATACCGGTTCGTCGCGACGCACCATGTAGAAACACAACCTCGACGGAGCCACCGAAGCCATCCGCCGAAGCGCGTGCGGCGCTGGTCCACGGGCGGGATGCGGTGGCCGGCCGGCGGCCCCTCGAGGCCGTGGCCGGCCGGACGCCGCCCACGCGCCCGCCAGGGCCCCGGCTGCCGCTCCGCCGGTGGGCCGGTGCCGCCCACCGGCCCCGGCACCAGGCCCCGCCGGCGGTAGGCCCCCGCCCTAGTACTTGCCCGGGCGCAGCCGGGCCGGCGAACCTCGCCGTCGTAGGAATAGCCGAGCTTCACCCAGAACCCCTGCACGGGCGCATCGGTGCGCTCGACGTACTTGGCGTTCTTGTAGCCGAGCAGCCGCGGCACCAGCACGCGCAAGGGGAAGCCATGCTCCAGCGGCAGCGGGCTCCCGCCCACGGCGGAGCCGAGGATCGTCCGCGGCTCGAGCGCCACGCCGAGGGGCAGCGACTCGTGGTAGCGGTCGCCGAGGGTGTGGAAGGTGACGTGGGTCGCGGCCGCCGTGGGTTGCACCAGGTCGAACAGCCGCTGCAGGTGCACCCCGCTCCACGGCACGTCGTAGACCGACCACCCCTCGACGCAGTGGAAATCGGTCACCTGCTCCTGCCGCGACAGGCACACGAGATCGGCGAAGGTGAACGACTGCGGCGCCACGCACAGGCCGTCGACCGCCAGGCGCCAGCTCTGGAGCACCGCCTGCAGGTCGGGCGGATCCACGGTCTCCACGTACCAGCCCGGCAGCGGCGGGTCGAGCGTGCCGGGCGCGAAGGGAGGCCCGGCGCCGGCGTCCGGGCCGCACGTCACCTCGGCGGGGGGCGCGTCGTGGCCGGCGTCGTGGCCGGGGCCGCCGTACTCGCCGCCGGCGAGCGACCCATCGGCGCCGGCGTCGGACGTGGCAGTCGTCGGCGACGAGCAGACCGCGATCAGGTCGGCGCCGAGGGCCAGCACGGCCGAGCGACCGAGCCACTCGAGCACGGTGCGGCGACCCACGGTCACCTCGGAGACGAACGGCGGAACACGCGGCGGCACGCAGAGTATGTGGCCCGGAGCGTGGCGGCGTGCAAGCGGGTCCGACGCTACGGGCTCATCATCTGCACCAGGTCGCTGCCGATCTGGTCCATCGCCCCCAGCGCATCCGCGTCGCAGATCGAGATGAAGCGGGCACGGTAGCTGTCGAAGCATCTGACGAGCTCGGTCAAGCGCGGCGACGGGTCGGCTGGACCGATGTCGCCCGAGCAGGACGGCAGGAGATCGGGGTAGCCGTTGGCGTTGAGCACCACGTCCACGGGCGTCGCCGGGCCCGCGATCACGGAGACGTGGGTCAACCGGGGGTCCCACGGCTTCAGGGCCTTGATGAACGTGGCGAAGTCCTGCGTCGGGGCGAGTTGGTGCGCCGTGTTCTGGTCCTTGTTGCCGGGCTCGCAGTCCTGCCGCGGGCCCGCGGCGCGGCCCGGGTCGTCGCCGCCGCACAGGTTGCCGAACTCGAAACGACGGTACGAGGTGAGGGGCCCGAGCACCGAGGCGAGCGTGGTCTGGGTCGGGTCGAACAGGGTGGAGTTGGGTGGCGCCGAGCAGTCGTCCTCGTCGGTGAGAACGATGATGGCGAGGTAGGCGTCCTTGCGGAAGAAGCCGGCATTCTGGCGCTGCTTGCAGCCGACGTCGGTCTCGCAGCCGTCGAGCGCGGCGCGGATCGAGGCGAGCTGATGCTCCCACCCGCACCCGTTCCCGCCCACCGACGCGTAGCAGCCGATGGCCTCGGCGAGGGAGCGCTCGACCCGGGCGCCCGCGGCAGCCGCGAGCGTCGGCGCCCTGGACCCGGGCGCCGGCGCCCGGGCGGAGAGCACCGCCGGCGGCAGGCCCTGCAGCCCGATCCGCCCGTCCGAGGACAGCACCGCGGCCCGCTCGAGGGCGTTCTGCAGCTCGCGCACGTTGCCGGGCCAGGCGTAGCGCTGCAGGCGGTCCAGGCTCCTGCAGCACGCGCAGCAGCTTCACCTGCAGCGCCGGCGGCATGTCGCCGATCTCGTCCAGGAGCAGGGTGCCACCGCGCGCCTCGGCGAAGAGCCCGAGCCGGTCACGGACCGCCCCGGTGAACGCCCCGGCCGAGTGCCCGAGGAGCTCGGCCTCGAGGAGCGTCGCGGGCAGCGCGGCGCAGTTGACCGCCAGGAACGGCCCGCGGGCGCGCGGGGAACGCTCGTGCAGGTGGCGCGCCAGCACCTCCTTGCCCACGCCGCTCTCGCCGGTGATGAGCACCGGCGTGTCGAAGGGCGCGACGCGGTCGCACAGGTCGAGCACCTGCTGGAACGCGCGGCTCCGCACCTCCGCGAAGCCGGGCGTCGCGCGGCGCTCGTAGCGCTGCAGGCGCTCGCGGTGGCGCACGAGCTCCGCGCTCTTCTCGCGCAGCTCGGCCGGCGGCTTCGGGCAGTGGGTGCGGCGCCACGCCGAGGTCGCGCGGTCGGTCGCCTCGATCGACATCGAGGTGCGGCCGCGCGAGGAGGTGCAGCCCCTCTACACCGGCGCGACCTCCCGGGTGAAGTTCCGCACCGAGGCCTGGTCGACCGACCCCTTCGACCCGAAGGTCGACCAGGCGCGCGAGGCGCTGCGCGCCGCCGGGTGCATCCCGCTGCTGCGCCACTGGCGGCTGAACCAGCTCGGCATGGGCACGGCGGGCAGCGCGCTGGTGCGCCACCGCATCCCCACCGTGGGCTTCGGCCCCGGCGACGAGGCCGAGGCCCACCGCAGCGACGAGTCGATCGACCTCGAGCGCCTGGTCGAGGCCGTCTTCGCCACCGCGGTCCTGGCCTACAGCTTCATCGGCGCCCCGGTCTTCCCGCGCCCCAACGACCTGCGGGAAGCCGCCTGACGGCGCCGCGCCTCAGGCGCCGCGGCCACCGAAGGCGGCGAGCAGCGCGCCCGCGCCCACGACCAGGAGCAGCGCGCCCACGATCAGCATCACCCACGCGACGCCGACGGGCGGCGTGAGGAGGCACGACCGCGCCGGATCGCTGGGATCGTGCCGTACCGTCACCTCCTCGGGCAGGCCGTCGAGGAAGCGCTGCCGCTCCGCCCGGGTGCCGGTCACCCACCCCTCCGCGTAGATGCGGTCGCCCTCGTGGGCCGCGCCCGCTACCTCGTAGGTGTACCTGACGAGCGCCTCGAAGCGCGTCCCCGGCGGGCCCGTGCCCGTGGTCCGGGTGCTCGGCGCCACCTCGCGGTGGACGATGCGGCCCCGGGTCGGGGGCCAGGCCGCGACGCGGGCGCACGCCCGCCGCGCGCGTACCCCCGACCAGACGAGGAGCGCACCCCCGAGGAGCAGCACCGCTCCGACGACCACCCCCATGAGGTGAGTCTCGGGCGAAGCCGCTCCGCTGTCAACGGATTGGCCACCGCTCGCCGGCGAGCGGCGAGCGCGCTCACGGCTGGGGGATGAGGTTGAGGCCCGCCGGGTACGAGTACGAGGTCCGCTCGGCGCTGCCGTAGAGCTGGACGCTGAACCCCGCCGAGCCGGTCAGCGTGTGGAAGCCCGGCGTCAGCGTGGCGACCGTGGCGCCCGCGTACGCGCCGCTCCCTACGGCCGCGAACCCCCCGACGGTCGCGCCGTCGAGGAGGACGCTCGTCCCCGCCGGGGCGACGATGGCGGCCGAGCTCACGTAGTCCGGCGGCACGTAGACGCGGTACTCGCTGCGGAACTGCTCGACGGGCACCACGAACGACATCGCCGGATCGCCGGTCGCGCTGCTGCCGCCGGCCTGCCGCCCTCCGACGAGCTGTGCGAGCAGGAAGCGCTGGCTGCCGTTGACCTCGAAGGACGACGAGGTCGAGAACTCGAGCCACTGCCCGCGGTTGAGCACGACGCCGCCGGTCACCGTGACCGTCGCGGGCGCGGGCCCGGGGTTCACGACGGCGACGGTGAAGTTGAAGCCGGGGCCCTGGGCCACCTGGGAGTTCATCGTGAGCGTCGCCCAGTGCTCGCAGCCGAGGTGCGACGGGCTCGCGGCGAGCGCCGCGCACGGGTCGACGCACGCGCTCCCCTGGCACTGGCCGGGGTTGCACACCTGGACGAGCGCGCCCTGGTGCCCCTGCGCGGTGCACGCGTAGAGGGTGTCGCCCACGCAGTAGTTGACGTTGGGGGTGCACTCGATGCAGCCGAGGGTTCCATCGCAGCGCACGGGGCAGGTGGTGACGTCCTGCCAGCTCCCGCCGTTGCAGAGCTGCAGCAGCCGATCGAGGCACCGCATCGTGCCGGTGCTGCACGGCGGGCCGTCCACGGCGGCATCGTGCTGCACCGGCGCGTCGCTCTGCGCCGGCGCGTCGCTTCCGGCCGCGTCCCCCTGCGCGGCGGTGTCCCCGGCCGCGGTGTCGGCCGGGGGGCCGTCGCCCGCGGCAGCATCACCGGCGGTCGCGTCGCCGCCCGCGGCGTCGGTCGCGGCATCGGTCGCGACGGGCGCGTCCGTCGCGCCGCCGTCCGCCGGGCCGCCGTCGGGCGGCAGACCGGCGTCGGACTGAGGCGCGCACGTGCACTCGCCGTACCCCGACCAGTCCTCTCTGCAGACCTTCACCCCGCCGGAGGCACACCCCGGCGCGTCGCACCGGGCGACCTGCCCGGGCACGCAGTACTCGGACTCGTTGGGCTTCCCGCCGCAGCCCGCCGCCATCAGTGCCACGGCCAGAACCAGTGTGCGCACGCTCACCTTCCCGGTCGGGCCCCAATCGCCCAATTGTACTACGCCAGGGCCGGGCAGACCTTCCGGGCGCGGGCTGCTACGGACGGTCCAGGCTCGCTGCCCGCGCCGAGGCCGACGGAGATCGCCACCACGTAAAACGAGGGCGTCGGCCCGCCGTCGAGTAGCGGCTTGACGCGCTGGTGCGCCTGCTTCTGCGTGGGGCTGTTGTGCATGGGCATGAAGGTCTCGTAGCTCTCGTGCTCCACCACCGCGGCGTAGTTGCCCCCGGCCCGCGGCTGGAGCAGGTAGCGTCGCAGGAAGCCCTTGTGCTTCGCGTACTCCTTCGTCGACCAGGCGAACCAGGCGCGGAACTCGCGGTCCTTGCCCGGCCTCAGCGGCGGGAACTCCACAAGGTTGACGATCTTCCCGCGGGGGACCACGGCCGCGGCGCCCTCGTGCCCGTGCCCCTCGGCCGGAGCGGCCCCGTGCCGATGCCCGCCCGCCGGCGGCGTCGCGGCCCCGTGCTCGTCGTGGACGCCCTTCGGGGCCGGCGCGGCGCCCTCGTGCCCGTGCGCCGGGCCCTTGGTGCCGAGGTAGATGCGCTCGACGTAGTGCACGTAGTCGACGTAGGCCTTGACGTACTCGCGCCCCGCCTTCACGTCGCCCGGCCTGGCGGCGCGCTTGGCCTTCAGCGTGCCCACGTAGCGACCGTGCAGGCCGTCGTGCACGGACTTGTTCAGGAACTTGACGAGCTGCTCGGGCGATCCGGTTTCCAGGGCCTTGTCCGCCGCCGGGACCGCAGGTCCAAGATCGCGGCCAGCGGGCTTGAGACCGGTGAAGGGTGCGCCCTCGCCGGCCCGGTGCACGCGGACCAGCGTCTCGAACAGGTACCTGTCGGCCAGCTCCCTGGCCTGCGGTCCCAGCTTGCGCACGGAGAGGGTCTGCTGGAACACGCGACGGATCTCGCCCTCGTCCTTGGGCTGGACCCAGATGAGGATCTGCTCGACCTTGCCCGTGGCCAGCGCCTGCTTGGCGGCGGCAACGACGGGACCGTCGACCCCATCGCAGTGGGCCAGCGCCGGCCGGGGCCAGAGGACGGCCCCGGCGAGGAGCAGTCCCACGATCACGGTGAAGGTACGCTTCGAGGTGCGGTGCATGGCAGCTCTCCTTTCGTTCGCGGCTCGATGAGGCCGTGGTGGTGAGGGAACGCGAACACCCAGCAGCAAGCGGGATGCCAGCGTGCAAGTGCTCGCCGTGGCACGAACGGCCCGCCAGCGCGGCGGGTACTACCGACATCGCGTCGACGGGGCAACGACATTTCGGTGTCGGTTCCGGTCAACCGGCCCATCGGCGCAGGGACGGAGCTGCGGCGCCGGCCCGAACTGGTCGGCGGCCGGGTCGACGGGCGCGGCGTCCGCCGCCGCCGCTTGCAGCACCACGGCGAGGAGGACCCGAAACGGCAACTGCGCCGGCAGCGCGCGCCGCGGCCCGAGGCGGATCCCGATGGCCCCATCTCCGCCTCCCGACCCGGTCAGCCCCCGCCCGGACGGTCGCCTCGCCGCACGAAGAAGGTCCGCCACAGCTCGGGCCCCTCACTCTCGCTGTGGGTCTGGAACCCCTTGGCGCGCGCCAGGTCGACGAGCGGCTGCGGCACGAAGGGCGTGACCAGGGCGTAGACCTCGCCCTCGAGGAGGACGGCGAGATCCTCCATGACCCGCTCCAGCGGGTGGCCCCCGTCCTCGATCAGGGGCCGGGCGTCGAAGGTGCGGGCGACGGCCGCGGGGTCCGCCCACGCGGGCCGGCCTTCGGCGCTCGCGGGCTCGTCGCCGTAGGGCTCGGGCGCCTGGCCGACGGCCTCGCGCAGGCGGCCGACAACTGCGCCGACGGACAGGTTGCCGACCTTGGCCACCTGTCGCAGCGTCGCGACCTTCGCCACGGTGCGCCGGAGGATCGGGTTCCGCAGCGCCCGGAACGTGGGCGAGAGGCCCATCAGGACCTCCTCCAGCTCCGGGTAGTGCTTCAGGATGTCGCCGACGCGGCTTTCGGGCGTGATCGGCGGCGCGGCCTCACGTGCCATGGGTCGTGCCTCCGTCCGCGTAGTTGAGCAGCCGCTGGTCCCCCTCGAGCGCCCGCTTCTCGGTCAGGTCCTGGCTCACCTCGAGGCACCCGAGGTACTCGCCCGCGGCGCCGCGCAGCGCGAAGTACTCGATGCTGACGAAGCGGTCGCGGAGGGTGATCCAGAAGTGCGCCCGATCGTGGCGCCCGGCCCGAAAGTCGTCGAGGATCTGCTGGACGATGTGCACGCTCCCGGGCGGGTGGCAGTACTGGACCTGGCGGCCGAGGACGGCGCGGCTGCGCGAGAAGATCCGCTCGCGCCCCTGGGTGAAGTACCTGACCGTGTCGTCGCGGTCGACGAAGGTCAGGTCGAAGGGGATGGTGTTGAGGATGGCCTGAAGCTCGGCGGGCGTGAAGCTGCCCGAGGGGAGCTGTACGCGGGCCGCGCCCTGCGCCGGGGGCGCACCTGCGCCGGGGCCTCGCCTTCGTGCAGCTGCAGGATCATGTGCTTGAGCAGCTCCTTGCGCCGCTCGGAGTTATTGATGAGCTCGCTCATGATGACCTCCCCCGCGCTCAGGCGGCGCGCTGCACGGTGTCCTTGGCCGCGTCGCGGCCCCGTTCGGCACGCCGCAGGGCGCGGTCCTTGAGGATGGCCCGGCCGAGGAACGCGACCAGCGCCAGCGCACCGACGTCGAAGATCACGTCCGGGATGATGCGCAGCCAGGTGACCGTGTGAATGAAGTCGGACCCCGTGACGGCCGGGCTACGCGCGTACCAGATGCCGTGCCTGAGCGCCTGCAGGAGCTGGTAGAACCCGCCGGGCGCGAGGGAGACGGCGATCATGAGCCCCAGCCCCAGGTTGAGCCCCCAGAAGGCCCACTTGAGCAGCCGGTCCGACCATGCCTCCCGCCGGACCAGGTGCCGCACGGAGAACAGCATGAGCGCGATGGCCAGGAACCCGTACACCCCGAACAGCGCCGCGTGCGAGTGGATCGGCGTGGTGTTCAGCCCCTGCGCGTAGTAGAGCACGATGGGCGGGTTGATGAGGAAGCCCAGGACCCCGGCGCCCACCATGTTCCAGAACGCCACGGCGACGAAGAAGTACAGGGGCCAGCGGTAGGGCGAGGCTTGCGTCAGGCGCGCCAGCCGCAGGTGGTCGTAGACCTCGAAGCCGAGCAGCGTGAGCGGCACGATCTCCAGGGCCGAGAAGGTCGCGCCGAGCGCGGTGATGAACAGCGGCGTGCCGCTGAAGTACAGGTGGTGGAACGTGCCGATGATGCCGCTGCCGAGGTACAGGACGATGCTGAAGTACACGGCCCGGAGCGCGGCGCGCTGCCCCACGGCGCCGATGCGGCCGAGCACGAAGGCCAGCGCCACGGTCGCGAACACCTCGAAGAAGTTCTCGACCCACAGGTGCACCACCCACCAGCGCCAGTAGTCGGCGTTGGAGATGTGGGTGCCGGGCGTGTAGAAGAGGCCCACCGAGTAGAAGAGCGGGATCGAGACCGCGGCGTAGAGCAAGAGGTGCGTGAGGCCGCCGCGGTCCCGCTCGGCCTGGAGCACCGGCCGGAGCGCGCGGTACACGAGGCCGAGCCACAGCAGCATGCCGGCGATCAGCGCCACCTGCCAGACGCGGCCCAGCTCGACGTACTCGTACCCCTGGTGGCCGAGCAGCCAGTTGTTGCCCAGCCGGCCGCGGACGCCGAGCCACGTGCCCGCGAGCGCGCCCACGACCACGACGACGAGCGCCCCGAGCAGCACGAGCACGAGCGCCTTCTGCCCCCGCGGCTCGCGGCCGGCGACCAGCGGGCCGATGAACAGGCCGGTTGCGAGCCAGCACGTGGCGATCCAGAAGACCGCGAGCTGGAGGTGCCAGGTGCGCGAGGCCGCGTACGGCATGATGCGGCTCAGGTCGAGCCCGAAGAGCTTGTTGCCCTCCACCGCGTAGTGGCCGGTGAGCGACCCCAGGCCGAGCTGCACCACGAACAGGAGCACCGCCACGAGGAAGAACGGCAAGGTGGCGCGCTGGCTCGGCGTGGGGTCGGGCTCGCCCAGCGCGACGAGCTGGGGCTCCTCCCGGTCCTTGGCGCGGGCGCGCAGGTAGAGGAACAGGGCCAGCGCGATGCCCAGGAGGAGCAGGACCACGCTGACGATCGACCAGAGCACCGCGTTCGGGAGCGGTCGGTTGCCGGCCAGCGGGTCGTAGGGCCAGTTGGCGGTGTAGGTGTAGTCGGCGCCCGGCCGGTTGGTCACCGCGGCCCACGCGGTCCAGAAGAAGAACGCGGACACGAGGCGGCCGTTCGCGGGCGAGTCGACGACGCCTTTCGGGATCGACATGGCGTCGCTGCCCCGCGAGAACAGCGTCGTGTAGTAGGCGACGAGCGCGGGCACCGCTGCCTCCTGCCCCGGCGAGAGAGTCAGGGTCCGCGTGGCGTCGTCGTAGCGGTTCTGCTTGAGCTCGGCGGCCACCAGGGCCTCCACCCGACCGCGCTCGCCGGGCGGCAGGGCCTCGAGGTCGGCGTGCACGAACCGGCCAGCGTCCTCGAGGCCACGGCCCGCCTGGAGGGCGGCCGCGACCAGCGCCACGCGATGGAGCGCGTCGGCCGACCAGTCCGGCGCGAGATACGCGCCGTGCCCCCAGATCGAGCCCAGGTGCTGGCCGCCGCGCGCCAGGTAGTAACGCTGGCCGGCGCGGACGTCGTCGCCGCTGAAGACGACGCGGCCGGCGGCGGCCACGATGCGCTCGGGGATCGGCGGCTTGTACCGGTCGATCCTGGCCCCGCCGAAGAGCAGCACGGTGAAGGCGGCGACGACGACGAACAGGACGATCGCGAGCGTGCGGTGGTTGTTCATGGCATACCCCTCTCTCGGGCTGGCCGCCCGATGCGCCCCGCGGTGTCCGCCTCGTGCGGCTGCGCGCGCGGGCCGGCCGCGGCATGGCGCTCGGGCGGCCCATAGCGGTCGACGAGCTCCTCGGCGCGGGCCTGCAGCCCGTCAGCGATCCCTCCGGCCGGTGCTGCGGCGAACTGAGTCAGGATGCGCGTGATCGTCGCGTCGGGGAGATGCTCGCGCGCCGCGGGGAAGAGGCACATCTCCTCCTTGAGGATGTGCCGGCGCATGAGCTCGACGTAGGCGCGGATCTGGTCCGCGATCTCATGGAGCCCCCGGGAGGGGAGCTCCGCCCCGCGTCCACGCCGCCGGCCGCCTCGCCGGCAGGGGTGCGGCGCTTCGACGACGCCGTGCGGGACATCCTGCAGGCGGCCCTGGCCGCGGCCGGCGGCAAGGTCTACGGGCCGGATGGCGCCGCCGCGCTGCTCGGTCTCAAGCCGACCACCCTCCAGAGCAAGCTGCAGAAGTACGGCGTCCGCGCGCCCGCCGTCTCGTGAGCCCACCGCCCCGGTTCGTCTCCTGCCACCTCGGCCCCGACGACGACCCCGCAGCCGGCCGCCGGGTGGCGAACCTGCGGCACGGCGAGCCGTGCTCCGGCCCGGCCTGCGGGAGGCCGCTTGACGGCCCGGCGCCCAGGCCCCGTCCCGCTCAGTCGCACCAGTGGGCCGCCAGGATCTCGCTCCAGGCAATGACCTGCGTTGCCGACCGGTGATTCATGGATTGGCAGCTTGACCTGCAGTCCATGCACGGTCTGCAGGCACCGCCCGCGCGGAGGCGCCGATTGCCCGCTCGCCGCTCCCGCGAACGTGCGATGATGGCCCGCGGCCGGAAGCGGCCCACACTGCCGGAGGTCGGGTGCGAGACATGCGGCGACACACTCTCGGATCTGGATGGCGGCTGACCCTCGCCCGGCTCGGGGCGGCGGCGGTCCTGCTGGGGGCGGGCTGTGGCGGCGGCGGCGGCACGCCCGACACGGTGACCTGCACCGCGCCCGCGCCGCCCGCCGAGGCGCTGCTCCGGGCCGGCGCGCAGCAGGGCGCGCGCCTCCTCCCCGGCGGTCGGCTGCTGACGCCGGAAGGGATCGAGACCGCGGTGGGGGGGTTCCCGGTGGAGGCGGTCGTGCACCCCACGCTGGCGGTGGCCTACGTCGCCAACACCGGCTACTCCCGCCGCGGCGTGCAGGTCGTGGACCTCGCCACCGGCGCGGTGGTACAGGACGCGCAGCGCGCCGAGGCCTTCTACGGCCTCGCCCTGGCCGCCGACGGCACCCGGTTGTGGGCCGCGGGCGGGAGCTCGGGGGTGGTCGACTACTACGACGTCGGCGCGGACGGCCTCCTCACCCGGGCCGGGCAGGTCGAGCCGGGTGAGTACCCGGCGGGCCTCGCCCTCTCCGCCGACGGCACCCGGCTCTGGGTCGCCCTCTTCGGCGGCCAGGCGATCGTCCCGGTGGACGTCCAGACGCTGGCCGTCGGCACGCCCATCATGCTGGGGATCAAGCCCTACGGCCTGGTGCTGGTGCCGCAGCGCAACGAGGCCTACGCGACCGGCTTCGCCGACTCCCGGGTGGCCATCGCCGACCTCGGCGCCGCCACCGTGACGCGCCTCGACCTCGGCGCCGGCAGCCCGTTGGGCCTCGCCGCGTCGGCCGACGGCAGCAGCGGCTACGCCACGGTGGCCGACGGCGACGTGGTGGTCCGCATCGACACCGCCACGCGCGCGGTGGCGGCCGCGCAGCAGGTGGGGGAAGCGAGCATCGCGGATGCCGCGGGGCAGCCGCTCCCCGCGAGCAGCCCGACCGGCATCGCGCTCGATCCGGCCACGGGCCGCCTCTTCGTGGCGCGGTCCGCCGACAACGCGGTCTCGGTCTTCGACGGCACGAGCCTCGCCGTGCTCGGCGCCATCCCGGTCGGGTGGTACCCCACGGGCGTGGCCCTCTCCCCCGACGGCGGCACCCTGGTCGTGGCCAACGGGAAGGGCATGGGCACGGGGCCGCTGGACGCCTACGGCTACGGCAACGAGTCGGGCAAGGAGAGCATGACCGGGTCGGTCTCGGTGATCACGCTCGCCGGGCTCGATCTCGCGGCCCTGGCGGCCAAGGTGGAGGCGAACGTCCGCCGCCCCGGTCAGGTCTACCCCTTCACCTGCGACGGCAGCTTCCCCGTGCCGACCACGGCCGGCGGCTCCACCCCCATCGAGCACATCGTCCTCATCGTGCGCGAGAACAAGACCTACGACACCCTGCTCGGCGCGCTCGGCAGCGGCGACGGCGATCCGGACCTGGTGCTCTACGGCGAGGAGATCACCCCCAACATCCACGCGCTGGCGCGCGAGTTCGTGAACCACGACAACTTCTACGACGACAGCGAGTGCTCGGTGCAGGGGCACCTGTGGCTGACCTCCTCCTTCGTCAACGACTACATGGAGCGGATCTGGCTGGAGGACTACCGCGGCAACGGCTACGGCGCCGAGTCGGTGACGCCGCAGGGGACGCCCGAGTTCGGCACCTTCTTCACCCACCTCATCAAGCACGGCGTCACCTTCACCAACTTCGGCGAGGTGGTCGGCAGCTTCGGCGACTACCACGGCGACGCGGTCCTCGACCACACCGACCTCGCCTTCCCCGGGACCTTCTTCAACACCGACGTCAAGGACCAGGAGAAGGCCGAGCACGTGGCCGCGGAGCTCGTGGACAAGGGGAAGTTCCCGCAGTTCGTCTTCCTGCTCCTGCCCAACGACCACACCAGCGGCACCCACCCCGGGACCCCGACGCCCGAGGCCATGATCGCCGACAACGACTACGCCACCGGCCTGATCGTCGACCGCATCAGCAAGTCCAAGTACTGGGCTTCTACCGCCATCTTCATCGTCGAGGACGACCCGCAGATCGGGGCCGACCACGTCGACTACCACCGCTCGATCTGCATCGTGGCGAGTTCTTGGGCGAAGCGCGGCTACGTGAGCTCGGTGCACACGTCGTACCCGTCGCTGTTCCGCACCTTCGAGCTGATCCTCGGCATCCCGCCCATGAACCGCTACGACGCCCTCGCCACCCCCTTCTTCGACGCCTTCGCCTCGACGCGCGACGATACCCCCTACGACGTGCGGCCCAACCTCGTGGGCGACCAGCTCAACCCGGCCGATGCGCCGGGCGCCTGGTACTCGATGCAGATGGACTTCAGCGGCCCCGACCGCAACCCCGACCTGGGCGCGCTGCTGTGGTGGGCGCGCAAGGGCGCGCCGCCCGAGAACTCGCGGCTCGCCCGGGAGCTCCGCGGCGAGGTGCCGTCGCGCTATGGGGCCGCCGCGGGCGCCGCGGGCGACCGGCCCGACGGGCGCGATGACGACGGCGCCGACGACCGCGCCCGCGACGTCTACGACGCCTCGTGGAAGCGCTTCGAGCAGTGGCTGGCCGCGCACCCCGAGGTCAAGGCCGATCTGCGGCCGCGGCGGAAGCCGCCGGCCCGCCGCGCGCCCGGTTGGTAGTCGCTTTGGTGCCCACCAGCCGGCGCGACCCGGCCCGGCGAATCGGGAGGGGGCCTCTTGATCTGGGCCAGATCATCCGGAACGCGTCAGCAACCTCAGGCGAATGTCGCCACCACGGGGGCGTGGTCGCTGGTGCCGTAGTCGGCCTGCACGCGGCTGGCGCGGGCGCCCGCGGCAACGTCGGCGCTGGCGAGCACGTAGTCGATGCGCCAGCCGATGTTGCGCTGGCGCATCTGGCGCCACGGCGGCCACCAGGTGAAGAGGCTGGGGTTCTCCGGATCGAGCGTGCGCCCCACGTCGACGAGGCCGCGGCCGAGCACGCCCTCGAGCAGCTCGCGCTCGTCGGGCTTCTGGCCGATGGCGTCGGGCCTGCGCTCCTTCGGGTGCACGTCGAGGTCGGTGCGGGTCACGTTGACGTCGCCGCACAGGACCAGCCGCGCGCCGCGGTCGTGCGCGGCGGCCACCCAGCGGTCCAGGTCCCCCAGGAACTTCAGCTTGGCGGCGTAGTCCTTGCCGCCGTTGGGCACGTAGATCGACGCCAGCGTGAGCTCGCCGGCCGCGGCCGTGACCACCCGCGTCTCGAAGTCGAAGTCGGGGTGGCCGAACTCCGGGGCGTCGGGGAAGCGCTCCTTGCGCAGCAGCAGCGCCACCCCCGAGTAGGGGCCCGCGCCGTGCCAGCGGCACCAGTAGTCCTGGCGCCCGGCGAGGGTCACCGGGACCTGCGCGACCGTGGCCTTCAGCTCCTGCAGGCAGACCACGTCCGGCCGGTCGCGCTCCAGCCACTCGGCTACCTGCGCCGAGCGCGCGCGGATGCCGTTGACGTTCCAGGTGGCGATCTTCATCGGCGGCTCACTCGCCGCGGCGTCCGAGCAGCGTGGCGCGCGGCGCCCGCGGCCCGTGATCCGCCGCGGGCTGCCACCTGAGGCCGAGCCCGATCACGTGGGCATCGCCGTGGTACTTCGCCATGGGCGCGTCGGCGCTGGTCGAGGACCGCTCCAGCAGGGTCAGGTACTCGTAGAAGACGTCGGCCGAGAAGCCGCGCCACAGGCGCACCGAGCCCCCGGCGGTGACGGCGATCCGCGTCGAGTCGGGCGACGACGGGGCCAGGTACGCCGCCGGCGGCGCCGGCTTCGGCAGCCCGTCGGCGTACATCCCCAGGCGCACGGCGTAGCGGTCGCGGAAGGCGTACTCGCCGCCGGCGCGCACCGCGAACGTCGTCCGCCAGTGGTTCTGCTGCACCTTGTCCTCGGTGGCGGGATCGGAGAAGTCGATCGGGAGGACGTCGTTCACCGACCAGAGCGTCACCACCAAGTCGCCGACGACGCGAAACCGGCCGAAGCGGGCGGCCGCGCCCACGGCGATGCGGTCGGGGAGCGTCCAGTCGGACTTCACCTGCTGGTCCGGGTAGCGCGGCTGGAACGCCACCGGCACCTCGAAGTCGGCGTCGCCCGAGAGCTTGATCGCGGTGCGGCTCTTGTAGCTCACGCCCACCGCCACCTGCGGGTGGACGTCGAGGTAGACGGACGCGTCGCCGCCCACGCCCCAGCCGTGGAACAGCATCGTGGCGTAGCCTTCCTCCGCGATGTGGTTGGTGGCCTTCTCCAACCGCAGCGTGCCGAAGTCGAAGTGCGGCCCGGCGGCGACGCGCACCGGCCCGAAGCGCCACGCGACGAAGGGGGCGACGCGGAAGAACTGCGGCTCCGACGACACGATGTCGAACCGCTCGTGCCAGTCGGCGGCCCAGCGCACGCGGCTGCCGAACGGCACGTTGACCGCGAGCCCCCCGGCGAAGCGCCGGTACGCGTAGCTCAGGTGGACGTAGGGCGGCGTCGACACCCCGTTGCGCGTCGACGCCTGCCAGGGGGCGTCGGGCGCCGTCGGCAGCGCCGCCGCGTGGATGGTGCTGAAGGCCAGCGTCACCCCCAGGCCCGCGCGCAGCCCGCCGCCGTCCGCGAGGGCCGCGGGGTTGAACCAGGCCGCGGCGGCGTCGCCGTCGACGGCGGTGGCCGCGCTCCCCATGCCGGCGGCCACGACGCCCTGCTGCGCCAGCTCGAAGCCGGCGGCGCGCGCGGCCGCCGGGACCAGCATCAGCGCGAGCGCCCCCACCAGCGCCGCCGACTCCACGAGGCGCGCCCCGCGCGGCGCCCGCCTCACTGGTTGATCTCCCCGGCCATGAAGGCCGCCAGGTCCGCGAGCATCTGGTCGCCGAGCAGCGGGATCACGAGGTCGCCGTGCATGGCCGACGGGTACTCGCGCATCGGCAGCCCCGAGATCCGCTGCAGGATCCTGGTGGTGCGGTTGGGGATGACGAAGTCGCCCTGCGAGATCCCCGGCAGCTCCCCCGAGTCCATCTGGATGAGCGCGGCGCGGTTGTTGGTGCGGTACTGCAGCGCCACCGTGTGCGGGTCCACCGAGTCGATGAGCCAGCGCACCACGTTCATGTTGCGCTCGTGCTCGTAGCTCGTGAGGGGAATGGAGTTGCGGTTGAAGTAGTCGTCCACCTGCGGCCCGAAGTAGACCGACTCCTGGAACATGTCGACGAGGTCGCACCCCGGCACGTTGAGCACGGCGCGCGCGATGTCCGGGTCCATGGCCACGTAGGTGGCGCCGATGATGCCGCCGAGTGACTGCCCGGCGTAGTAGAGCTTGTCGGTCGTGAACGTCGTCCCCGCGGCGACCTCCCAGTACCCCTCGCGCAGCGACCGCTTGAGCGCGCCCAGGTCCACGACCGCCTGCGCGAAGTGGTCGTTGATGTAGGGGATGTCGTTGATGTCGAGGAACGCCGCGCCCGAGGCGGGCTTCATGTCCATGAGCACTTCGCCGCTGCCGAGGTCGATGATGTTGCTGAACGCCTCCGGGTTGCCGTTCTGGTCGAGGCACTTCCCGTCCGGGCTGCAGGTGGCGTCGGCGCCCGACTTGCAGGGGTACATCTTGAGCATCGGCTGGTCCCAGCCGGTGCCGAGCAGGTCCTGCAGCTCCTGCGGCAGGAAGTTGGGGAAGGAGATCAGGCTGCCGGCCTCGACGCAGGCGATGCGCTCGCCGTGGAACGGGAAGTCGACGGCGACGGACGCGAACCCCTTCTGGGCCAGCGCCCCGGCGATCGTGAGCACGAAGCGCCGGTCGGTCACGATGGCGTGACCGAAGATCACCACCGGCGTCGGCCGGGGCGGGTTCTCGGGCACGGTCATGATGAAGTGGACGTCCTCGAGCTCGTAGCTTCCGTCCAGATGCCAGCGGCGGGTCTGGCGGTCGAGGAAGTAGGGCGACTTGATCGTCCCCTCGACGATCCGTCCCACGCCGTCGAGCCGGCTCTCGTAGGCCAGGCGCACGACCCCCGACAGGTTGCCGGGGAAGAGCGTGCCGAAGGAATCGGCGCGGTTGGAGTCGTTCACCTGGCGGATGGTGACGTTCTCGGGATTCGGCGCGGCGCCGATCTTCCCGGCCAGGCCGATGGCGTCGCGGAGCGCCGGCAGCGCGTCCATGGTGGTCAGGGGCCAGGCGGTGACGACGTCGTTGCGGCCAAGGTGCGTCAGGAACTCGGCGATCGTGCCGCGCACGCCCTCGAGGCGCGCCGCGTCCGTGTCGACGACCGACTCGAGCTGGCTCACGCCGTCCAGGGCCAGCGGCTGCTCCGCCGTCATGAAATGGCCGATGAGCATGGGCACGACCGGCTTGCCGTCGAGCCCGCGGAGCCCGTCGTGCACGACGAGGACGTAGGTGGTCTTGCCGGTGAGGGGGAGATCGGCGTCGGCGAGCCGCAGCAGGATCTGCTTGCAGCCGGCGTCGACCGGGGTCTGCTGGCAGGGCGCCGCGCCGTCCGCGGACATCACGGTGACCTTCGCGATGGGGATCTCCACCGCCGGCGCCGGATCGGAGAGGCGGTAGAGCTTGAGGCTACGGTTGGTGGCAGTGCTGGGGTCCACGGCGCGGGTGAGCTCGAACATGAAGTCGGCCGACACGCCGAAGCCGTCCAGGCGGTTGGCCTGGAGCTTGCCGTCGGCCACGACCTGCTTGTCCCAGGCGGCCGCCGGGAGGTCGACCTTGCCGGTGGCCGGGTCGATGAGGAGGTCGAACGGCAGCGGCATGCGCTGCGACGGCTTGTCCATGCACAGCTCGCTGCGCGTGGTGGCCGTGAAGCTCCACAGGGCCACGATCTCGTCGCGGGGGATCGGGTCCTGCCCTGGCGCCGCGTTGGCCTCGAAATACTCGAAGAAGGGCGCGAGCTTCAGGCGGACCTCCTCCAGCTCGGCCGCCTTCTCCAGCCGCGCCGCGCGCGTGTCGCCGGGGAAGGCGCGCTGGTTGCGGTACTCGTCGAGCTTCTCCGCCAGGCGCAGGTAGTAGAAGGCGACGTCGATGTCCACGGGGCGGCCGTTGACGTCCTGCGCGCCGTCGGGGCCGCCGCGCAGCAGCATCACATAGGTGGCGCCCCCGTCCCAGCCGCGGCGCGGCGGGGTCACCTCGAGCCGGGTCTTCTCCGTCGTGAGCGCGACGGTGGGGCCCTCGAAGCCGGCCGGCAGGGGCAGGTCGCCCCAGCGCCACTCGACGCGCTGGGGCGCCGTCCCCCAGCGCCAGAGCTGGAACGTGTCCGCGGTGATCGTGTCGCGGTCCACGCGGCCGCTGAAGTCGAGCTTGGCCGGGAAGGTCGTCGACCAGGCCTCGAGGCCGTTCAGGTACTGCCTGAACGCGACCTCGGCGGGCGTCTGGCCGTCCTCGATGGGCAGATCGAGGTGCCCCGCCTCCCGGTCCAGCAGCACGTCGCTGGGGACCGGGATCACGCCCGCCTCGGGGTCGAAGCGGGCCACCACGGGGGCCCCTGGCTTCGGCTCGAGCTGGAGCGAGCAGCCGGTCCCGAGGAGCCCGAGGAGGACGCCGCCGATCCCTGCCACCAGCCCGACGCTGACCACGCCGCGCCCGAGGCGCTTCACCCTCTCCATGGCCGAGCCCCCAGCGGCGCGCTCCGCACCGCGGAGTCTAGGAGAGCGCCATCGGCGCGAGGTGTCAAGCGCGAGGGCCGGCGCCGGGCCGGCGCCGGTACCACCGCGCCGGCGGGGCGGGCAGCCGCCGTCTCTGGCACGCGTGACGCCGCGGTGGGTCACCTTGAGCATCTGCGGACGAGTCTGCTACCATCCAGGCGGGTTTCTGGACCGAGTCGGGCACCCAGCGTGCCTCGATGCAGCGGGTCCCCCAGTACACCACGGTCACGGTCGCGGCGACCGGCCTGCTCACGACCGACGCTCACGATTGCGCCACGGGCCGCGGCGGTTTGCTCGCGCTCATGGCCAGTGGCGAGATGGCCGTGGCCGGGACGGTGACGATGTCCGGCAAGGGGTTCAGCGGCGGCACCTCCAACGGCAACGGGATCGGCTACGTCGGCGACTCCTACGGGCTCGCCTGCGTCAGCACCTCCTCCCGGAGCACGAGCGCCAACTTCGGCGGCGGAGGGGGCGGCGCGGCGGGGGGCACCGAGGGTGGCGGCGGCGGCGGTGCCGGGCACGCCACGCTCGGGTCCGCCGGCAGTCCCGACGGCTCCACCCCCGGCGGCTCGGCCGGAGCGGCCTATGGAGTCGCCGGCGTTGATCGCCTGCTCATGGGGTCGGGTGGCGGCGGCGGCGGCGCGGCCACCGCCAACTCGGGCATCGGCGAGGACGGCGGCCGCGGCGGCGGCGGCATCCTGGTCAAGGCCGCCCGCGTGACCGTGTCGACCGGCGGCGCCATCACCGCCGACGGGCTGAGCGGCGACACCGCCGGTCCGAACTGGACCGGGGGCGGGGGCGGCGGCTCCGGGGGCAGCATCCGCCTGGAGGTGATCGACGCGACGCTGGGCACCAATCAGGTCCTGGCCCGGGGCGGACTCGGAGGCGGCAGCACCAGCGGCGGCCCGGGCGGCGCAGGGGCGGTGGGCCGGATCGCCGCCCATCGGCCGACCACGGGCACCGTCACCGGTACGACCAGCCCCCCGGCGGGGCTGGGCGTCGACGTGCCCCTGGTCGCGGGCACGGCTGTCACCTACACGTTCGCCGCTGGTGCGCTCGACCTCTCCGGCGTCCAGGCGATCAGGCAGGACTGAGCCTGCGCTTCCAGATCGGGGAGGCGTCCTCGGCGGAGCTGACCATGGACTTCACTGTGGTCAACGCTGGAGTCTGGGAACAGAAGACGTGGGACCTCACCGGACTGCCGGCGACGAGCCGCGACGCCATCAGGTACCTGGCCTTCGTGGCGCTGTCGAACACGCCCCCGTACGTCTTCAAGTTCGACAAGATCGAGGCGGTGCGGTAGGGCGCCCGGCGCGACGCGCCTGCCTGGGCGTTGCGGCGACGATCGCGCCTTGACGCGCCGCGGGTGACGTCCCGTCGTGGTCCACGGGGAGGCCCGCTCATGGAGGGTGCGCTCACCGTGGGGGCCCGCCCCTTGCGACATTGATCGTCGCGGTGTCCATGTGCCACTATGCGTCGGCCGGGGGCGCCCCCGGCGAATGGCGTCGACGCGCCGCGTGTCGGCCCGACCAGGAAGGAGAGCCCCCATGGCCGAGACCCTCGATTGCGTGCTGCTCCTGGCCCTCCCCGCCTCCGGCAAGTCGGAGGTCCGCAAGTACTTGGAGCGGCTCTCGCCCGAGGAGGCCCGGCGCGACTTCCACCTGGGCCCGACGGTCCAGCTGGACGACTACCCCTACGTGCACCTGATGCGGCGGACCGACGACGAGCTCGCGGCCCTCGGCCAGCCGCGCCTCTTCTTCCACGCGCCCGACCGCCCGTTCCAGGACACCCGCGACTGGGGCACGCTCATCTGGCTGCTCAACGAGGACTACGACGACCTCCTCTGCCGGCGCCCGTGCCACGGCCCGGCGGCCCCGTGGCTGCTCGACCGCTTCGACGCGGCCGCGGCGCACGCGGGCCTGCCCGCGCGCCTCGGCAGGATCGACGCCGCCTTCCGCGCGGCCCTCGGCGACAAGCTGGAGCAGGAGGCCCAGGGCCTCATGCGCGACAAGGTCGCGGGCTACCCCGACACGCTCGCCGGCAAGACGCTGGTCGTCGAGTTCGCCCGCGGCGGCCCGCAGGGCGCGCCGTTCCCGCTCAAGCCGTGCTACGGCTACCGCTACTCCCTGGGCCAGCTCCATCCCGGCCTCCTCGAGAAGGCGACCATCCTCTACATCTGGGTCACGCCCGAGGAGTCGCGGCGCAAGAACTTCGAGCGCGCCGATCCCAACCAGGCCGGCTCGATCCTGCACCTCGGCGTGCCCATCGAGGTGATGCTCGGCGACTACGGCTGCGACGACATCGACTGGCTCGAGCAGCAGTCCGGGCGGCCCGGCACCGTGACCGTCGAGGCGAGCGGCCGCACCTTCCAGGTGCCGCTGGCACGCTTCGACAACCGCGTCGACAAGACCAGCTTCATCCGCCAGGACGCCAAGGAGTGGACGCCGGCCGAGATCGCGGCCGTGCACGACGGCCTGCAGGGCGCGCTCACGCACCTGGCCGCGGCGCGCGCCGCGCGCTGATCCGCCGCGGCTACGCTGGTACCGCCGCCGAGTCCCCCAGCGCAAACGAGGTGTCGATGCCGGCGCGCTTGAACGCCTGCACCAGGGTGGTCTTCTCGACCGCCTTGGCGTAGGCCTCCTCGGGCGCCACCACCCCGTTCTTCACCAGGTCGAACAGGCTGTCGTTCATCAGGCACATGCCGAACTTGCGGCCGGTCTGCATGATCGACGGGATCTGGAAGATCTTCGACTCGCGGATCAGGTTGGCGATGGCCGGGATGCCGATCATGACCTCCATCGCCGGGATGCGGCCGCCGCCGATCCTGCGGCACAACGTCTGGCTGATGACCCCCTTCAGGCTCTCCGAGAGCATGATGCGGATCTGCGCCTGCCGGTCCGCCGGGAACTGATCGATGATGCGGTCCACCGTGGACAGCGCCGACGAGGTGTGCAGCGTCCCGAAGACGAGGTGGCCGGTCTCGGCGGTCTCGATGGCGATGGCGACGGTCTCGAGGTCGCGCATCTCGCCCACCAGCACGATGTCGGGGTCCTCGCGGAGCGCCGCGCGCAGGGCGTCCTTGAACGAGTCGGTGTGCTCGCCCACCTGACGCTGGTTGATCAGGCACTTCTTGTTCTCGTGCACGAACTCGAGGGGGTCCTCGATGGTGATGATGTGGTCCGTGCGGGTGCGGTTGATGAAGTCGACCAGCGCGCAGAGGGTGGTGGACTTGCCCGACCCGGTCGGGCCGGTGACCAGGACGAGCCCTTTCGGCAGCTCGCACAGCGCGAGGATCTCCCGGGAGAGGCCCATCTCCTCGGCGGTCAGGATGTGGCTGGGGATGACGCGGAAGACGCCGCCCATCCCCTTGCGGTCGACGAAGAAGTTGCAGCGGAAGCGCGCCACCCCGGCGATCTCGTACGCGAAGTCGGTGTCGTGGCGCCGCTCGAACTCCGCGCGGTTGCGCTCGGGCGCGATGGCGAGCAGCAGACGCTGGGTGTCCGCGGCGGTGAGCGCGGCGCGCCCGGCGAGGGGCGTCATCATTCCGTCGAGCCGCACCATCGGCGTCGCCCCCACGCTGAGGTGGAGGTCCGAGGCGCGCATGTCGAACATCGCGATGAACATCTCCTCGATCGCGGCCGCCGCCCCGGTGGCGGGCGTGGCCGCTGACGCGACGGCCCGCGGCGCGGGCGTGGTCACCACGGCGCGGGGCGCCGCGGCCACGGCGTCGCGCGGCGCCGTGGCGCTCCGGCGCGGCGGGGGCGTGGGC
>JACRCY010000441.1 GCA_016218785.1 Deltaproteobacteria bacterium | reverse complement strand
GCGACGACCTGCGGCGGCCTCGCGACGACCCGCGGCGGACCAGCGACGACTTGCGGCCAGCTGGCAACCGCCCGCGGGGGCTCCACGAACGCACGCCGCGGGCCGCGCGCACGGGCGCACGTGCGCGCCAGGGCTGGCACGGGGCCAGGCGCCGATGCCGCTGGCGCCGCCAGCCAAAAGCTGGTAGCTGTTAGACACTTGGTGCCCCGGCACCGACCCCGACCCCGACCGTGCCGACCCTACGCATCCAAAACCTGGTCAGCGACGCGGGCCAGTCACTGCAGCTGGAGTTGTGCGCCGGCCAGGCGGGACTGGGGCGCCGCATCAGCGCGCCGCGCATCCAGAAGCCGGGCCTGGCGCTCTCCGGCTACACGGCCTACGTGCACCCGGAGCGGCTGCAGATCCTCGGCCTGACCGAGATCTCGTACCTCGGCACACTGCCGGCCGAGCAGGTGCGCGACGCGGTCGACCGGCTCGCGTCGCTCGAGCCGGCGTGCATCGTGGTCACGCGCGGCCTGGAGCTGCCGCCGGCGCTGCTCGAGGCGGGTGACCGCTACCGGGTCCCGGTGCTGCGGACGGCGCTGCTCTCGTCGGTGTTCATCAACCGGGTGGTCCGCTACCTCGAGGATCACCTGGCGCCGCAGACCTCGCTGCACGGCGTGCTCATGGACGTCCTCGGCGTGGGCATCCTCCTCCTCGGCAAGAGCGGCATCGGCAAGAGCGAGGCCGCCCTCGACCTGGTCATGAAGGGGCACCGCCTGGTGGCCGACGACATCGTCGACATCCGCCGCCGCCCGCCCAACACCGTGTTCGGCTCGGGCTCCGAGATCATCAAACACCACATGGAGATCCGGGGCCTCGGCATCATCAACGTCAAGGACCTCTTCGGCATCTCGGCCGTGCGCGACGCCAAGAAGATCGAGCTGGTGGTCGAGCTGGTGGAGTGGAACGAGGAGGAGGAGTACGACCGCCTGGGCGTGGAGGAGCTGCGCTACCGCATCCTCGAGGTCGACATCCCGATGCTGCGCATCCCGGTGCGGCCCGGCCGCAACATGACGGCCATCATCGAGGTCGCCGCGCGCAACCAGCTGCTCAAGATCCAGGGCCACCACTCCGCGCGCGAGTTCCAGGAGCGGCTCAACCGGGCCATCGCCGAGGCGCAGCCGCCCGGCGCCGTGGCCAGCGGCGACGAAGTCGAGTAGGCGGGCAAGATGCGCGACGATCACACGGAAGGGCTCCGCCCTCCCGCCCCACCTTCTGACGGGGGGCGGCCTCGGCAACGCCTGCGGCCGCCCACCTCGCTCGCTTCGCTCGCTCGCCACGCGGAGCCCGCGGGGTCCCCACTCTCCCGCGGCGCGCCGCGCGCGCCGGCTCGCGCCGGCCGGCGCTCCGCGGCGCCACGGAGCCAGGGCTGAGCCATGCGCATCGTCGTGGTGACCGGCGTCTCGGGCGCGGGCAAGTCGACGGCGCTGCGGGCGCTGGAGGATCTGGGGTTCTATTGCGTGGACAACCTGCCGTCGCCGCTCATCGGCAAGTTCGCCGACCTGGCGGGGGGCAGCGAGGTGCTCAAGGCGGCCCTGGTCATCGACACCCGCGAGGGGGAGTTCCTCCTCGGCGCGGGCGAGGCGCTGCGGGCGCTGAAAGACTCCGGGCAGGCCAGCGTCGAGGTGCTCTTCCTCGACGCCCCCGACGACGTGCTCAAGCGGCGCTTCTCGGAGACGCGGCGCAAGCACCCCCTCGGCGGGGCCGACCTCGAGGCCGGGCTGCGCCGCGAGCGCCAGCTCCTGACCGGCCTGCGCGAGGAGGCCGACGCGGTCATCGACACCGGCCGCCTCTCGGTGCACCAGCTCAAGGACATCGTGACCGAGCGGTACGCCCGGGCCGGCGCCATCCACCTGGGCCTGACCTTCGTCTCCTTCGGGTTCAAGCACGGCATGCCGTCGGAGGCCGACGTGGTCCTCGACGTGCGCTTCCTGCCGAACCCCTTCTTCGTGGAGG
This sequence comes from Deltaproteobacteria bacterium, assembly GCA_016218785.1. Lineage (GTDB taxonomy): Bacteria > Myxococcota_A > Polyangia > JACRCY01 > JACRCY01 > JACRCY01. The sequence continues at coordinate 17,316 of JACRCY010000441.1, read as the reverse complement.
CGCTCACCGCCAAGACCGGCATGGACGCGGAGGTGGCGGCCTTCGTCCTCGAGCACGACGACGCGCGCGAGTTCCTGCGGCACGCGCTCGGGCTGCTCCGCTTCCTCATCCCGCGCTGCGAGGAGGAAGGCAAGTCGTACCTGACCGTGGCCATCGGCTGCACCGGCGGGCGACACCGCTCGGTGGCCGTGGCCGCCGAGCTGGCGCGCCAACTCGGCGAGGGCTACGCGGTGACCGTCCGTCACCGTGACGTGGAGCGGAAGTGATGTCGGGCACGACCCCCGCGACCGGCACCGGCGCGCCGGACCCCGAGGTCGGCGTCGTGCTGGTGACGCACGGCTGCGTCTGCGGTGACCTGGTCAGGGCGGCCGAGGAGATCGTCGGCACCATCCCCGACGTGGTGAGCGTGCCGACCGACGCCACGGAGGCGCCGCCCAGCATCCAGCGGCGCGTGGCCGAGGCGGTGACCGCGGCCGACCGCGGCGGCGGCGTGCTGATCCTGACCGACCTGCACGGCTCCACCCCGGCCAACGCCTGCCTCGCCCAGATCCGGCGGCCGGGCGTCGAGGTGCTCTTCGGCGTCAACCTGCCGATGCTCATCAAGCTCTCCACCTGCGACCGCCGCAGCCTCCGCCCGCAGCAGCTCGGCGAGCTGCTGCGCGACACGGGCCGGCGCTCGATCCGGCTGGGCTCGGAGATGGTACCCCCACCGGCGTCCGAGAAATGAGCCAGGACCTCGAGCAGGAGTTCACCATCATCAACGAGCTGGGCATGCACGCCCGGGCCGCGACGCGCTTCGTCCAGGTGGCCAACCGGTTCCACGCCGAGATCGACGTGGAGAAGGACGGCCAGGTGGTGAACGGCAAGAGCATCATGGGGGTGCTGATGCTGGTCGCCGCGCAGGGGACCAGCATCAGGGTGCGCGCCCGGGGCGATGACGCCGAGGAGGCGATGGCCGCCCTGGCGGAGCTCATTCACAGCAAGTTCGGCGAGGAGTGAGGGAGGCGCGACGGGCGTGTCCGAGGCGGTGCAGCAGCTCACGGGGATCGGGGCGAGCCCGGGCATCGCCATCGGGCGCGTCCACCTGCTCGATCGGCGGCGCGTCAAGACGCCCAAGATGCACATCGCGCCCGAGGCGGTCGACGTCGAGATCGCGCGGCTCGACGCCGCCATCAAGCAGAGCTACGAGCAGCTCGAGGGGATCAAGCAGCGGCTCCGGGAGGCCCACGGCGAGGACCACTTCCGCATCCTCGAGGCGCACCAGCTCATCCTCAAGGACGAGCACCTGGTGGATCCCGCCAAGCGGCTGATCCACGAGGAGCGCATCAACGCCGAGTGGGCGCTGCGGCGCGCCGTCGAGGACATCAAGGCCATCTTCGATCGGATCGAGGACGACTACTTCCGCGAGCGCCGCTCCGACGTCGACTTCGTCGGCGACCGCATCCTCCGCAACCTCCTCGGCGAGAAGGTCGAGGCGCTGACGCCCCCCCCCGACGCCATCGTGGTGGCGCACGACCTCTCGCCGGCCGACACGGCCGGCTTCTACCGGGCCGCCATCGCCGGCATCGCGACCGACGCCGGCGGCCTCACCTCGCACAGCGCCATCATGGCGCGGGCCTTCGAGATCCCGGCGGTGGTCGGGCTCGACCACGTGACCTCGCTGGTAGCCACCGGCGACCTCATCATCGTCGACGGCATCCGCGGCGAGGTGCTGGTGAGCCCGCCCGCGGAGGTGGTGCAGGACTACCGCGGCCGGGCCCGCCGCCGCGTGGCCATCGAGCAGGAGCTGCTCAGGAACCGCGAGCTGCCCGCCGAGACGCCCGACGAGGTGCGGGTGCGCCTCCTGGCCAACGTCGAGCTGCTGGACGAGATCCCGTCGGCGCTGGCCCACGGCGCCGAAGGGGTGGGCCTCTACCGCACCGAGTACCTGTTCATGAACCGGACCGACCTGCCGCGCGAGGAGGAGCACCTGGCCCACGCGCGGGCGGTGCTCGAGTCCCTGGGGGGGCTGCCGGCGACGTTCCGCACCTTCGACCTCGGCGGCGACAAGGCCGCCAGCATCGGCGCACCCACGGGCGAGCCCAACCCCGCCCTGGGGCTGCGCTCCATCCGCCTCTGCCTGCGCGAGCGCGGTCTGTTCCGGACCCAGCTGCGGGGCCTCTTGCGGGCGAGCCCCGCCGGCAAGCTGCGCCTCATGTTCCCCATGGTCTCGGGCATGGGCGAGCTGCGCCAGGCCAAGGGCGTGCTCGAGGAGGTGAAGGAGGAGCTGCGGCGCGAGGGGCACCCGTTCCAGGAGGACATCCCCGTCGGCATAATGGTGGAGCTGCCGGCGGCGGCGCTCACCACGGACCTCCTGGCGCGCGAGGCGGAGTTCTTCTCCATCGGCACCAACGACCTGATCCAGTTCGCCCTCGGCATCGACCGCGTCAACGAGCACGTGGGCTACCTCTACCGCCCGCTCCACCCCGGCATCCTGCGCACCGTGCGCTTCGTCATCGACGCGGCGCACGCCGCGAAGCGCCCGGTGGCGATGTGCGGCGAGATGGCCGGCGACCCCTCCTTCGCGCTCGTGCTCCTGGGCCTGGGCCTCGACGAGCTGTCGATGAACCCCACCGCCATCCCGCTGGTGAAGAGCGTCATCCGCAGCGTCACCGCCAAGTCCGCCCGCGAGCTGGCCCTGGGGGTGCTCGATCTCCCCACCCCCGACGAGATCGAGGAGGCGGTGGCCGAGGTCATGGACAAGCACTTCTCGGCGGACATGGGCAGCGGCAAGGGCTCGGCGTAGCCGGCGGTCGCAGGCGCCGCCGCCGCCAGCCGCCGCGGCCGCAGCCGCAGCCGCAGCCGCAGCGGTCTCGGGCACCGTGGTCCTCGCCCCGCTCGCGTGCTACCCTTCGCGCCGTGGTTCCCTCGGCGACGGCGCGCGACCTGGCATGACGCGAGGGCGGGTTAGACTCGCGGCGTTCGGCGTCGCGCTCGCCCTGCTCGCGGCGCCGGTGCCCGGCGAGGCCGGCGACCCGCGGCTGCGCTGGCGGACCCTCGAGACCGAGCACTTCCAGATCCACTTCCACGAGAACGAGCGGGAGGTGGCGCGGCGCCTCGCGGTGGTCGCCGAGCGGGCCCACGCCGAGCTGTCGCCGGCCATGAAGTGGAAGCCGAAGCGCAAGACCCACATCGTCCTCACGGACGACACCGACAGCGCCAACGGGTCGGCGACCGTCCTTCCGTACAACCTGATCCGCCTCTACACCACCGCGCCCGAGTCGGCGAGCGTGCTGAACGACCACGACGACTGGCTCTACGGCCTGGTGGTCCACGAGTACGCGCACATCCTGCACCTCGACAACATCTCGGGGCTGGCCCGGGTCGTGAACGCGGTGATCGGCAAGGTCTGGGCGCCCAACCAGGTCCAGCCGCGCTTCATCGTCGAGGGGATCGCCACCTACGAGGAGTCGAAGCGGTCGAGCTCCGGGCGCCTCCGCAGCGCCATCTTCGACATGTACCTGCGCACCGCGCTGCTCGAGGGGAAGCTGCAGCGCCTCGACCAGATCACCTACGGCGCACCGCTGCAGTGGCCGCAGGGGACCACCGCGTACCTCTACGGCTCGAGCCTCCTGGCCTACGTCGCGGACCGGTACGGCGACGCCGCCGTCGCGCGCCTCGCCCAGGAGTACGGCGGCGCCCGCATCGAGTTCTGGGCGCCCTTCGCCGTGAACCGGGCCCTCCGGCGCGCCGTCGGCAAGGACTGGCCGACGATCTACCAGGAGTGGGCGACGCACCTGCGGCGCCGCTACGATCTCCAGGTCGCCGAGGCGCGGGCCCGGGGTCTGACCGCGTCGCGCGCCGTCACCGTCAAGGCCTACGGTCACTACTACCCCCAGTTCACGACGGACGGCGAGCTCCTGTACCTCCGGGACGACGGCACCGCGCGGCCGGCCTGGATGGCGGTGCGGCCCGCGGGCACCGATCCCGAGCGGCTGCGGCTCGCGCACCCGCGGCGCGTGCGCTGGGTGCGGTCCCTGGGCAAGTTCGCGCTCCACCCCGACGGCGTGCACGTCGCCTTCGACGAGTACTCGCCCGTCGAGACCGTCTACGGCTACACCGACCTCCGGGAGTACGACCTGCCCACCGGCGAGTACCGCGACCTCACGCACGCCGCGCGCGCCCGCGAGCCGGCCTACTCGCCCGACGGCACGACCCTGGCCTACGTGCAGAGCGATCTCGGCACCAGCTGGCTCATGGCGATGCCGGCCCGGGGCGGCAAGGGAAGCGTCCTCTACCGCGGCGCGCGTTTCACGCAGGTCTACACGCCCACCTGGTCCCCCGACGGCAAGGAGATCGCCTTCTCCGTCTGGGAGGCGGGGGGCTACCGCGACCTCGTCGTGCTCGAGGTCGGGAGCGGCAAGCTCCGCCGCCTCACCCGTGACCGCGCCCTCGACCTCGACCCGGCCTACACGCCCGACGGCCGCTACCTCCTCTTCTCCAGCGACCGCACCGGCATCTACAACGTCTACGCCCTGGAGCGCGCCACGGGCACGCTGTGGCAGGTGACCAACGTCCTCGGGGGCGCCTTCCAGCCGCAGCTGTCGCGCGACGGGCGGCTGCTCGCGTTCCAGAGCTTCGGCGCGGACGGCTTCGACATCCACCTCATGCGCTTCGCGCCCGGCGCGCTGAAGCTCGCGCTGCCGTACGTCAACACCCGTCCCGACCCGCCGGTCATCCCCGACGCGCCCAAGCCCCCGCCCGACCGCCCCTACAACGCGCTGCGCTCGGTGTGGCCGCGGACCTGGTCGTTCACCTACGCCCCCGACTCGTTCGGGCAGGCGCTGACCCTGCAGACCAGCGGCGCCGACGCGGTGGGGCTCCACGGCTGGAGCGTGGTCGGAACCTTCGGGTTCGCCCGCGGCACGGTGTCGGCCAACGGCAGCTACTGGTACTCGGGCCTGTGGCCCGCCCTCGGCCTCTCGGTGTTTCGCACCATCGGCCGGCGCAGCGGCCTGTACGTCGACGGGCAGAACCAGAACTTCATCGAGACCGACGTGGGCGGCTCGGCGGCGATCTCGCTGCCGGTCCACCAGACCGCCGACCGCTCGGTCGCGGTGTCGGCCGCGTATCGCTTCGAGTGGCTCACGAGCCACGACGCCCGGGTGCCGGCCGACCCCAACGACCTGATGCCGAGCCGCCCCGAGGAGGGGCGCCTGGCCAGCCTCTCGGCGTCCGCCTCCTACTACGACGCGCAGTCGTGGCTCTACTCCATCACCCCCGAGCGCGGCCGCTACGTCCACGTCGGCGTGTCGGTGATGCACCGCGTGCTCGGCGGCCAGTACAACGTGGTCTCGGCCGACTGGCTGTGGCAGGAGTACCTCGCCAACCCGCTGTTCCGCCGCCACGTGCTGGCGCTGCGCTACGCGGGCGGCATCGGGCAGGGGGATCTCCTGCGCCGCGGCATCTACTGGCTGGGCGGCTACTCGTCCCAGGCGGACGTGCTGCGCACGTACATCGATCCACGCGCGGCACGGGCGGGCGGCCCGGCGCTGCGCGGCTACGCCCCGTGGAGCCTCTACGGCGACCAGTTCCACCTGCTCAACGCCGAGTACCGCTTCCCCATCGCCTACGTCGACCGCGGTTTCTCGACGCTGCCGTGGTGGCTGTCGCGGATCCACGGCGCGGTGTTCGCCGACTGCGGCAACGCCTTCTTCGGCGACTTCGACTTCGCCAAGCTCAAGGTCGGCGTGGGCGGCCAGGTCAGCATCGACACGGTGCTGGGCTACTACGTGGGCGCGACGCTGACGCTCGGCTACGCGCGCGGCCTCCAGAGCGGCGGCCAGGACCAGTACTACGTCTTCATCGGCGGGTCGTTCTGACGCCCGGGCCCCGGCCTGCGCATGGCCGCCGGCCGCTGCTGCGCGACGTGCGCACACGTGGGGCGCTTCCCCCGCCCCGCGGAAAGGCCATCCCCCGGCGAACTTCCGCGGGGAGGAAGTTTGGGCGGGCATGGCCAAAGCCATCTCCCGGCGAACTTCCGTGGGGAGGAAGTTCAGGGAAGGATGGCCCCGAGAGGAGGTGGGCGGGGCGGAGCTTCCCACGGAGCTTCGCGGGCGCGATGACGAGCCCGGGGCAGGGGCGCGTCGTCTGTGAGGATCTCTTGTCCGGCCATCCGGACGCGTCCGGGAATCCGGCCGGCCGAGGCTCGACGCCAGCCGCCTGAGTAGTTCGCAAGTGCGCTCTTAGGCTGATGTCCCCGTAGCGGCACGGTGTATGCAGAGTGAGGGGCCATGCCATGCCACCTCACGGCGCATGTTCATGGAGTGCGGGCGCTCGATCCGTCGCTGATGTCGCACGGGTGGGACGCCCTGCGCCGCGGGTTCCCAGATGCGCTCGCTGCGGTGCTGCTGCCGGACCATCTCCATGTCATCCCCAACTCGGATGCCGTGGGGCCGTGCCGGCAACGGCTGGCGGGGGTGCTCAGCGGCGTGACGCGCCACTCCCGGTGGGGGAGCCAGGACCGTTGGCTCGAGTGGAGGCTCGCGCCCGCGCGGTCGCTGGCGTCGAACCGGGATCACCTCGCGCGGGACATCCGCTACCTCGCCCTCAACCCATGCCGCGCCGGGTTGGTCGCAGACCCGCTCGAATGGCTGTGGACCACGCACCGGGATGTCGTCGGTGCTGCTGCCGATCCGTGGGTCACTGCGGGGCGCCTGGCAGCGGCGCTTGGGCGGCCCTCGGCCGGGTTTGCGCGGGCGCATCATGCATACGTGTCGGCCGACCCCGCCGTGCGGGTGGACGGCACCCCCCTGCCGCGGCCCACAACACCGTCTGCTGCGGCGGTGGTCGGGCTCGAGCGTCTTTGTGCCGCGAGCCTGGCGGCAACCCGATCGCTAGCGGCGGCGCTGTGTCACCGAACGCTCGCGCGGCACGTGCTGGTACGCCTCGCGCACCGGTACGGATGGAGCCGTCCCCACATGCTCGCCGAGATCTGCCGCATGAGCAGGCGGGCGGTGCGTGCGCAGCGGGCCGGGACGCTGGAGCGACGCGTGCTCGAGGCGGCCGAGCTGTGCCTCGGCGATGACCGGCTGCTGCGCGCGACGGCCCGCGAAGCGGCACGCGCATGCTCCGGTCTGGAGCGGCGGTGCCCGCCGGTAGCGGCACCCCCGGTGAGGCTCGTCGGCCGGGCACCTCCCGCGGCCGTCACCGGTACGGCGCGAACGCGGGCGTGCGGTCGGCGTTGAGCGCGGCCAGCTCCGCGGCGGTGTACGCGTCGGCGCTGCCGGGCGGGAGGCGATGGCGCACGAAGCCCTCGATGGTCGCGCGGGCCTGCGCGCCGCCCGGGGCGCGGTCGTCGCACTCCTCCCACAGCAGGTAGAGCATGCGCCGGCGGTCGGCCGCGGAGCGCCGCGGGTCGCGCCAGACGGCCTCGAGGTGCTCGGGGAGCCGGTGCAGGGCCGTGCGCAGGCGCGCGGCGTCGGCGACGACCCGCATGCGCATGCGCAGGTCCCAGGTGGCGGCGAGGAACTTCCGCTTCTCGTACGAGTACGGATCCTCGCCGCGCGCCCGCATGATCATGTCGTTGACGTCGAAGACGAGCGCGACCTGGCGCGCGTCGAAGCCGGCGCCGCGGTCGTCGAAGGTGACGCTGCCGTCGCGGCCGATGCGAGCGGTGAAGCGCACGTCCGAGTAGACGAGCCCCCCGCTCCGGTCCCGGCGCAGCGGGTAGGCGTCGCGCGCGGGCTCGGACACGCGTCCGGTGATCGGATCGCCGGCGCCAGCGCCACCGAAGCCACCGCGACCCGCGTCGCCGCGACGGGCGTCGCCTTGGCCGGCGTCACCCCCGACCGTCGTTACTCGGCCAGGAGCGCTCAGGGCGAAGGGAGCGGGCAGCCCGCGCAACACCAGGCCCGCCGGCAGGGGCACGGTGCGACCAGCGTGGGGACGCGCGGTGGGCGTCGCGGGCGATCCGGATGCCGCGGTGTCCGTCGTGGCGGGCGCGGCGGGCGCGAGCGGGATGGCTGGCGAGCGGGTGGGCGCGGCGGGTGCGAGCGGGATGGCTGGCGAGCGGGTAGGCGCGGGCAGACGCGTCGGCGGCGGTGGGGGCGCCAGCGCGGGCGCCGGCTCGACCGCGATCGTCGCGATCATCAGCGGCGGTTCCTCGCTGGTTCGGGTTGCGGTGACGATCAGCGGCGCTGACGCGGCGACCGGCGGCGCCGGCCCCGTCGGGGCGCGGACGAGCGCGGCGGCCCCGGCCACGAGGCCGTGGCCGGCGAGGGAGCACGCCACCGCGAGAACGATCGGCCGCCTGATCACTCCGCCGACTTGGACCCGCGGTCACGGCTGTCCGGTTGCCGATGGCCCGGGCGATCGGGTCTGGCCTGCGGGACACCGTGCGGCTTGACGAGCAGGATCGGGTCCTGGTGACGTCTATCCCGGTGGGACTCATGGTGAGGGCACTGCAAGGAGGTAAGCAGGCTCACATCGGCTACAGCCATTCTGTTGACGTCGGCGCCGGCCTCCCCGTACAATGGGCCCGGTCGGTGGTCGGCTGTGCCGAAGGCCTCATTGGCCTTCGGCTTTTTGCAGGTCGACGCGTCGCGGTGCGGCTCGCACCGGCCTTGATCAGCTCAAGCTGGCGCTGCCTCCGGGGAACGATATGGCACGGGCTCACGGCGCATCCCTCAGCGTGAAGATGATCGTGGCGACGACCGCCCTCATCGTCGTCATCGTGGCGCTCTTCGGTGTCCTCTCGGTCTGGAACATGGGGCGGATGTTCGACGAGACCGCCAAGCGCTCCGAGGAGGTCACCACCACCGCGCTCCGGCGCCGCGCCGAAACGTCGGTGCGGACGCTGGTCCCCATGAGCCGTACCGCCATCCAGCAGAACGACTGGATCACCCTGCGCGATTTCATCCCGGCCATCGGCAAGGAGGATCCCGAGCTCGCCTTCGTCTACGTCGCCGACAAGGACGGGCAGGTGATGGCGCACACCCAGAAGGAGAAGCTCGAGAAGAAGGTGGCCGACCCCTCGTGGGAGGCCATCAAGGGCGCCAAGGAGACGGTGGTCAAGACGAAGATCCGCATCGAGGGCAACGACGTGCTGCTGGTCGGGCGTCCGATCATGTCGGCCGAGAGCCAGGAGCGCCTCGGCATGGTCGCGGTCGCCTACTCGCTGCGGTTCCTCGAGCAGCAACTGGTGGAGCTGAAGCGGGCCAAGGAGGCGCAGTTCCTCGCCACGTGGCGCAACACCACCATGCTCGGCCTGGTGTTCATCATCATCGGCGCGCTGGTCGCGGTGTTCCAGGGGATGCGCATCGCCCGGCCCATCAAGCTGCTCGCGGTGCGCGCCGCGCAGATCGCCGCCGGCAACCTGGAGACGCGCGTCGAGGTCTCCTCGGGAGACGAGATCGGGCTCCTCGGCGAGAAGTTCAACTTCATGGCCGACCAGCTGGTGCTGCTGCTCCGGCAGACCGCCGAGAAGGCGACCATGGAGAAGGAGCTGGAGGTGGCCCGCACCATCCAGGAGACGCTGGTCCCGCCGACGGACGTCATCGACAAGCAGTACATCAAGCTCGCCGGATACTTCCAGCCGGCGACCCAGTGCGGCGGCGACTGGTGGACCGTCCACGAGCTGCAGGCCGGGAAGCTGCTGGTGGTCATCGGCGACGTCACCGGTCACGGCGTGCCGTCAGCCATGATCACCGCCGCCGCCAAGGCGGCGTGCGACTCGGTGCGCGCCTTCACCAACGAGGACGTCACCGTGACCTACCTCCTCGAGATCATGAACCGCGCCATCTTCGAGGCCGCGAAGCGCAAGTTCGTGATGACGTGCTTCGCGTCGGTGATCGACCCGCAGGCCAAGACCATCACCTTCGCCAACGCGGGGCACAACTTCCCCTACCTCTACCGGAAGGACGACGCGGGCAAGGGGCAGTTCGGCGCGCTCATGACGCGCGGCAACCGCCTCGGCGACCTGCAGGAGAGCAAGTACCAGGCGAAGGAGATGACGCTCCAGCCCGACGACGTCCTGGTGTGGTACACCGACGGCATCGTCGAGTGCGAGAACGATGCCGGCGAGGAGTACGGCGAGAAGCGCTTCCGTGCCGCCATCCGTCGCGCCGAAGGCCGGCCGCCGGCGGAGATGCGCGACGAGGTCGTGTCGGCGGCGTCGGCGTTCTTCGGGCAGAAGCCGCGCAAGGACGACATCACGATGGTGTTCGCGCGGATCTACGGGGGCTAGCGACCCGGGATCGCGAGAGGGGCCAGTGGGATGCTGGCTCGCGTTCGCCGGGGGTCGGAAGAGCCTGCGGAGGGTGACATGAGGAGCAAGCTGCTGACCGTGGCCGCCATGGTGGCCGTGGTAGGTGCGTTCGTGGGGCCGAGGGGCGCCTCCGGCCAGGGACGCACCGGTGGCGGGATCGACGTCGACATCGACGAGGCCCAGAAGTTCTTCGACGACAAGGAATGGGACAAGGCGATCGAGAAGTACCGGTCGGTGATCGACAAGGCGCCGCAGGGGAGCGCCATCGCGTACTGGAAGCTCGCCACCATCTACCTCGCCGTGAAGAAGGACCCGACCGCGGCGCTGCGCGTGTGCGAGCAGGGCGAGAAGAACCTGCCCGACTCGGGTGACATCAAGAAGCAGAAGGGGATCGCGCTCCTGACCCTGAAGCGGCACGGCGAAGCGATCCGCGCCCTCGAGGCCGCGCTCGCGGCCGGCACTCCGCCCTCGACGACCTACGACGCCAACGCCTTCCTGTGCCAGCTGCAGGCCAAGCACGACTGCCAGAAGGGGGTCACGGCCTGCGCCGGGTTCCTCGCCACGCGGCCGCCCGAGATGGCGAAGAACGACCTCGCCATCCGCATGAACCGCGGCCTGGCGCTCAACGCCTGCAGCCGCTACGGCGAGGCGCTCGAGGACTTCGAGGCGGTGGTGCGGGCGGCGCCCAAGACGCAGACGGCGCAGGTCGGCAAGTTCGAGGCGCTCTTCCGCATGGGCGACTGCGGCCGGGCCGCCACCCTGGGCGACGACCTCAACCGCCAGGGGCTGCCGGCCAAGTTCCCGGTGGTCCACTTCGGCATGGCCAAGTGCATGATCGAGTTCCGCCGCGCGCACGAGGCGGTGAACTACGCCCGCAACTACGTCGCGGCCCAGCCGGCCGACCTCCACGGCCACGTCCTCCTCGGCGACGCCTATCGCGCCAAGGGCGACGCGTTCAACGCCATCAGCGCCTACAAGGAGGTGCTGAACCGCGATCCGACCCACCAGGAGGCCCTGACGCGGATGGGCGACGCGCTCCTCTCCACCAACCGCTTCACCGAGGCGCGCGACATCGCCACCCGCGTGCTCAAGTCGCGGCCCGGCAACGTCGACGCCGCGATCCTCCTCGCGCGCGCGAGCCTCCGGCTCAAGGACCCCAAGAAGGCCGTCGATACCCTCGAGGCGCTGAAAGGGCCGGCGCGCACCGGCACCGCCCTCTACGTGCTCGGCTGGGCCTACCACGACGCCCGCGACCTCGCCACCGCGGTCACGCGCTTCGACGAGGCGCATCGGGCCGGCAGCCGCGAGTCCATCGAGGCGGCGGTGCGGGTCCGCAACCGCCTCGCCGGGCAGTACGTCAAGGACGGCAAGTTCGCCGAGGCCGAGGGGACCCTGACGCTCGCGCAGCGGGCCGAGCCGAACAACATCACCACCGCGCAGAACCTGGGGCTGGTGCGCATCCTCAAGGGGGACGCCGACGCCGCCATCACCGCCCTCGGGATCTGCCACAAGCGCAAGCCCACCGACATCGTCGTCAACCGCCTCCTCGGCCGGGCCTACCTGCTGAAGAAGGACGTGCCGCGCGCCATGGCCTTCTACGAGGTGGCCGAGCGGGGCGCCGAGCGGGTGCGGGGGCAGGCGCTGGCCGAGCTGTACGCGGAGACGGCGACCCTCCACCTCGACCAGGGCAAGCTCGACGACGCGGTCCGGCGGCTCGAGGTCGCCGAGTCCGAGACGCGTGACGCCAAGGTGACGCCGACCATCCGGCGCAACCTGGCGGTCGCCTACCTCCGGCGCGGCATGGACCACCTGAAGAAGCGGACCGCCGACAAGGGGCTCGTGGACCTGCAGAAGGCGATCGAGCGGCGCGAGACGCTCAAGAAGGAGGAGCGCGCCCAGTTCCACTGCGCCCTGGCCTTCGCCTACTTGAGCTCGGGCCAGGCGGGCAACTCCTCCAAGGAGTTCACCACCGCCGCCAAGGAAGGCGGCTGCAAGCTGAAGCCCCCGTACGACAAGCTCGGCGTCGACTTCTTCGTGGCCTACGCCAAGTACCGCGAGGGTGGCATCGGCGGCGTGCGCGAGTCGCTCAAGCTGTTCCAGAAGCTGGCGGGCAAGGCCACCGGGCCGCTCGCGGTCACCATGAAGGAGCTGCAGCGCACCGGCCACGAGCAGCTGGCGGTGGCGCTGTTCACCCGCGACGACTACCGGGGCGCGGCCGCCGAGCTGCGCGCGGCGCGCGGCATGGGGGCGCGTGGCGCCTCCCTGGAGCACAACCTCGCCGTCATCGACCTGGTCGAGGGGCGCGGCGGGCAGGCGGCCCGCGTGATGGAGGGGCTCGGGGGTCGGCCCGCCGAGTCGCTGATGAACCTCGGCATCTACCACGACCGCCAGGGCGACCCGAAGAAGGCGATGGACTACTACCGGCGCGCGGTCGATCGCGGCGTGCGCCACGCGCGCTTGCGGACCTGGCTCGACGTCAAGGAGCGCCTCTTCGGCGGCAAGTGAGGAGGATGGACATGCGCCTCGGTACGGTGGCTTCCCGGTTCCCGCTCCTCGCGGCGCTCGCCCTGGTGCTCGGGGGGGCGCTCCCGGCCCGGGCCCAGCAGCCCGCGGGCCCCATCGTGATCGCCATCTACGCCCCCAACGCGCCCTTCGAGGGCGCCGACGCGCGCTACTCCTACGTGCAGCGGCTGGCCGCCCACATCGGCAGCGTGGCCGGCGTGCCGACGAAGGGGCAGGCCTTCGCCCGGGCCGGCGACTTCGAGGGGGCGGTCAAGAAGGGGACCGTCGACTTCGCCATCGTCGACTCGGTCTACCTCGCCGCGCGCACCTTCAAGGTGATCGCCACCGGCACCACCGGCGGCTCCACCGCCAAGCACTGGGCCCTGTTCGTGGGTGCGGGCATCCCCAACTTCACCGCGCTCCAGGGGAAGCGCCTGGCCTACGCCAGCTCGGGCCCGCGCGACCTCGCCTTCATCGAGCACGCCATGCTCGACAGCGAGATCAACGTGGGCAAGTTCTTCGGCGCCAAGCAGGGCACGCCCGACGTGGCCTCGGCGGTCGCCGCCGTGGCGCTCGGCAAGGCCGACTGCGTGGTGGCCCCGGTGGACCGCGGCAAGGGGCTGCGCAAGATCTTCGACGCCGGCTCGGTCCCCAACCCGGGATTCGTCCAGGTGAAGACGGGTCTGCCCGAGGCCCTGGTGGCCTCGGTGAGCAAGGCGGTGCTCGGCTTCGGCGCCGGCGGTGCCCTCGACGGCTGGCGCGGCGGCGGCGGTGACGCGTTCCGGGGCCTCGCCGGCCGCATGGGCGCGCGGACGCGGAAGGCCGCGATGTCGGAGCCCGACGTGCTCAGGCTCGAGAGTCAGGACGTGCTGCTGCTCGGCAAGATCGACGCCGCCCTGCCGCCGCTGCAGCATTACTTCTGGACGCCGTAGGGAGGCAGGGGCACCGCCGCCTCATGGACGAGAAGGCCACACACCGGGAGCTGCCCGACCTCTCGGTCCCGCTGAGCTGGCGCATCAAGGAGCGCGCCGGCTTCACCACCGTCGAGTTCTTCGGCGAGGTCGACGAGAACGCCGACTTCGCCGAGCTGAAGGGCCGCCTCCGGGGGCCGGTGGTCTTCCACCTCGGCGAGGTGCGCCGCATCAACTCCTGCGGCGTGCGGGAGTGGGTCAACTTCGTGCGCGACCTGCCCCAGGTCAGCGAGCTGACCTTCAGCCACTGCTCGCCGGCGATCGTCACGCAGCTCAACATGATCTACAACTTCCGGGGGCCGGCGCGGGTGCGCTCGTTCCTGGCCCCGTACGTGTGCGAGCGCTGCAACCGGGAAGAGGAGCGGCTCCTCGACGTGCGGCAGCACTTCCCGAGCGGGGACCTCACGCGGCTGCCCGAGTTCCGCTGCGAGAGATGTCAGGCGCAGCTGGAGTTCGATGACATCCCCGAGCGCTACCTTGCCTTCCTCGGCGAGTCCTGAGGCGGGCCCCGGGGGCGCCGGCCCCACGGAGGTACCCGAACAGATCAAGGGGCTCCTGGGGGGCCTGGTCGACGCCGCCATCGTGGTGAACGCCGACCTCGGGGTCCTCTACCACAACCCGCCGTACCAGAACTACACGGGTCTGCGCGGGCGCTCCATCCTGCGGGGCCTGGAGACCGGCCAGTGCTGCCGGGACTTCTTCGAGCTCGAGATCTGCGAACGCGACTGCGTCGCCCGGCGCGCCCTGGCCACCGGGCGGCCGGTGCGCATGGACGAGATCCGCGCTCGCCGCGCCGACGGCCAGGAGCTCACGCTCATCGTCACCGCCACGCCGCTCGAGGGCGGCATCGTCATCGAGACCTACCGTGACGTCACCGCCGACGCGCGCATCCAGTCGAAGTACAAGGTGCTGCTCGACAAGGAGCGGCACCAGAAGGAGATCCTCGAGCAGACCGTGCAGGCCCGCACCGAGGAGCTCCGCCGCGCCAACGAGGACCTCAAGCGCACCCAGTCGCAGCTCATCCACCAGGAGAAGATGGGGTCTTTGGGCCGCCTCGTCGCGGGCATCGCCCACGAGCTGAACAACCCCATCAACTTCGTCTACGGAAACGTCGACTTCCTGGCGCAGTATCTCCGCGACCTGCTCGCGCTGTGCGACCTGTATGATCGCGGCGAGCTGCCCGACGACACGCGCCGGCTGGCCGACGCGCACAAACGATCGATCGAGTACGACTTCCTGCGCCGGGACGTGGAGAAGCTGCTGCGCTCGATCCGCGCGGGCGCCGAGCGCACCGCCTCCATCGTGCGCGACCTCAAGACCTTCTCCCACGCCGGCACCGCCGACTACCAGCCCGCCGACATCCTCGCCGGGCTGGAGACCACCCTCAACCTGATCCACCCGCTGCTCAAGAACCGCATCACGGTGCACCGCGATTTCGCGGCGCTGCCCAAGGTCGACTGCCAGGCCGGCCACCTGAATCAGGTCTTCATGAACATCCTCACCAACGCCGCCCAGGCGGTCACGGGCGAGGGGCACATCCGGATCACCGCGCGCCAGGTCGGCGACCGCGTGCGCATCTCGGTCGCGGACAGCGGCCCGGGCATCCCCGCCGAGGTGCTGCCGCAGATCTTCGAGCCGTTCTTCACCACCAAGGACGTGGGCCTGGGCACGGGCCTGGGGCTGGCCATCTCCCTGGGCGTGATCAAGGCCCACGGCGGCAGCATCGACGTGGAGAGCCCGCCCGGCAAGGGCGCGACCTTCACCATCGAGCTGCCGGTGCGGCAGAAGCGGTGACGATCGCCGCGGCGTGACCCGGGCGCCACCGCGGCGCGCCGCCGGACGCCACCGGCAGGGTCCGCGGGCCGTCCTACCGGGGCCCGTGGAACGTGCTAGTGTTGAGGCCGGACGGTGGAGGTGGCGGATGGGCGGGTCGGGCGTGCGGGCGTGGGGCGTGGTGGCCGTGTTGGTCGGGTGTGCGCTGGCGGGGCGCGCGGACGCACAGGGGGGTGAGGCGAGCCTGAAGCCGCCGCCCGAGGAGCTGGCGCGGTTCTACCCGCCGAAGGCCAAGGGCAAGGTCTACACCACGGAGATGCTCGAGCTGGGGCGCCTGCTGGGCGCGACGGTGAGCCAGGCCGTCTCGGGCCACCATGAGGCCGCGCTCGAGGAGGCGGCCGCGTTCAAGGCGCAGTACCGCAAGACGGCGGGGATGGTCGGCGCCTGGAACCGGCAGTTTCCCGTCGGCCCCGTCGACAGGCTGCAGCAGGCCCTGGCGAAGAAGGCCGACCGCGATACGGTGCGGGCGGCGGCGGCCAGGGTCGAGGAGGTCTGCACGAGCTGTCACGTGCGCGAGATGTTCCGCGTGCAGGTCCGCTACCACTGGGGCAAGTTCTCGGCGGTGACGGTGGCCCACAGCGGCAGGCAGATCTCGTTCCACGAGAGCATGACCGAGCTGTCGAACCTCATGGCGGGGATCGGCGTGCACGCCGCGCGCGGGCAGTTCGACGCCGCGGCGCGCGAGGCCGCCCAGCTGCCGCAGGTGTTCGGCGCCCTCGAGTCGTCGTGCAAGAGCTGCCACGCCGAGAAGCGCGAGTATTTCGTCGATGGGCGCGCCAAGGGGCGCATGCTGCGCCTGGCGGGCCTGGTGCGGCAGAAGGTGCGCGACCGCGCGCAGTACGACGACGCGGTCAACGAGATCAACGCGCGCTCGTGCATCCCCTGCCACCAGGTGCACATGCCGGCGGCGTTCCTGCAGGCGCACTGGGAGAAGACGGAGAAGAAGAAGTAAGGCGCGGGCGCCGCGGGCGCCAGTCAGCCGTCGCGCCGCGCCCCCGCCGCGTCCCGGCCGCCGCCCTCGCGGCCCGGCGGCGAGTCGACGTGGAACTCGCCGAGCGCGATGGGCACGGCCACCTTCACCATCAGGGTGTAGACCAGGAACCCGACGGCGAAGACGCCGGCCGCCACCTGTAGCTCCGTCAGCGTGGGGCTGTACTCGTAGATCTCGCCCAGGACGTCGGGGGTGAGGCCCGGGATCACCAGTCCCATCCCCTTCTCGATGTACACGCCCGAGTAGATCATCAGGCACCCGAGGTTGAGGGTGATGAAGTTCTTGCGCGTTCGCGGGATGAGGAACAGCAGGAAGGCACCGAGGTTGAGCCCCACCGCGGCCCAGCCGTAGGGGACCAGCGTGGTGTGGCCGTGGAGCCCGCTGTAGAGGTACTTGGTGTAGAGCAGGTGGTGGGTGTCCGAGTAGTACTCCTTGAACACCTCGGCCAGGAGCAGGAACAGGTTCATGAACATGGCGTAGGCCATGAGCTCGGCGATCTTCCAGATGGCCTCGTCCTTGATCTCGAAGCGGGTGAAGCGCCGGAGGAGCTGCACCAGGAACAGCAGGATGGCGGGCCCGGAGCAGAAGGCCGAGATCAGGAAGCGCGGCGCCAGGATGGACGAGTTCCAGAACGGCCGCGCCGCGAGGCCGTTGTAGAGGAACGCCGTGACCGTGTGGATCGAGACCGCCATGGGGATGGAGAGGAGGATCAAGGGGATGACGAACGACTTGTTGTACTCGCGCCGCATGAAGTGCATGTAGAGCAGGTAGGT
>JACRCY010000435.1 GCA_016218785.1 Deltaproteobacteria bacterium | reverse complement strand
TGCTCCATAGATCTTTCCCCGCCAGCAGCGCACAACTTGTCGAGCAACTCCCCGGGTCCGGGCGCGAATTCCCCCACGGGCGGGTCCGGGCCTTCTCCCAACTGTGGCGCTTGGGCTGAGCGGTTGCCAGGGACAACCCCACGATGATCAGGACGCGCAACAACGTCGACAGTGTGGAGCACGGACGAGGTTCTGGCAAGGGCGGGGAAGGTGGCGCGGCGAACCGGCGCTTGACAGGGCCAGCGGGGCAGGCTACTTACTGGCGGCTTTCGCAGCAGCGAAAAGGAGCCCCGGTTTGGCCAACATCGCCTCGGCAGAGAAGCGCAACCGCCAGCGCATCAAGCGACGCGCCCGCAGTCTCTCGCACCTCACCCCCATGCGCACCTACGTCAAGCGCGCGGTGGCGGCGCTCGAGAGCAAGGACGCCGGGAAGATCGCGGCCGCGATCAAGCTGGCCGTGAAGCACATCGACAGGGCGGCGCAGAAGGGCGTCATCAAGAAGATGACCGCGTCGCGCAAGATCTCCCGCCTGGTCCACGCGGCCCGCGGCGCCTCGGCGCAGGGCTAGCCGCCCCGCCCTCACCCCCGCCGCGGCCCGGCCTCCGCTCCCCCTCCGGTGGGGGTTCGGCAGAGATCCACGAGCAGACGCTCCAGCACCACCTCGTCACCCGCGTGGCTCGACTTGAGCGCGCGGTCGGCGCCGTAGAGCGCCTCGAAGGCGCGCGCCAGCGCCCTGCCGTCGAACCGCCGGGCCTGCGTCATCAGACCGTCGACGAAGAAGGGCGGTATCCCGATCCGCCGCGCGGCCTCCTCGCGGTCGAGCCGTTGCGGCGCGAGCTCCTGCGCGATCCAGAGCTGGCGGAAATGCCGGGTGAGCATGAAGAGGATGCGAACGGCGGGCTCGCGCGCCTGCAGCATCCGCTGGCACTGGTGGAGCGCCCTGCGCGTGTCCCGCTCCCCGACGGCCTTGGCCAGGTCGAACACCGAGTGCTGCCGCGTCTCGGCGCAGAGCTCCTCGACGGCGGCCACGGTGATGCGCTGCCGTGGCCCCACGAACAGCGAGAGCTGCTCCAGCGCCTGGGAGAGCGACGCCAGGTCCGCGCCGCTGACGTCGCACAGGAGCTGCGCCGCGCCCGGCTCCACGCCGTGCCCCAGGGCCCGCGCCTCGCCCTCGATCCAGGCCGGCAGGCGGCGCTCGTAGAGCGGCTCGAACTTCGCGAGCCCTCCCCCCTTGCGGAGCTCCAGGAAGAAGCGGCGCCGGAGGTCCGCGTTCTGGGCCACGAAGACCAGGCAGGTGGTCTCGGCCGGGTTGCCCAGGTAGGGGAGCATCGCCTCCAGGTCCTCGGGCTTCAGCTCGTCGGCGTCCTTGACGAGCACCAGGCGGCGACGCGCCAGCATCGGGAGGGTGCGGGCCGCCGCGAGGATGCGCTCGGCGTGGTGCGCGCCCTCCTTGCAGTCGACGGTGTCGAGGTTGAAGGCCTGGGTCTTCGGGTCGAGCACCGCGGCGCGGACGGCCGCGAGCGCCCGCTGCACCAGGAACTGCTCCTTCCCGTACAGGTAGTAGACGGGCTCCGGGCGTCCCGCTCGCACCTCGGCGACGACGTCGCGGTCGGGGACGCGGCCGGCCATGGGCCTCACGGGAACGCCTGCGCCACGCGGCCGCGCCGCAGCGTGAACTCGAAGTACCCGACGACGTGACCCGCGCCGAGCGCGGGGTACTCGGGTCCCAGGTACCGGGGCCGCGGATCGACCAGCTGCAGGTCGAACTCGGCACGGATCTCGCCGCCGAACCCCACCGTGAAGGGGCCGCCGTCGGTGGCCTCGCAGTCGTGGACCCCGTTCTCGTCGACGACGCAGCCGCGGCTGCCGAGCTTGGTGAAGCGGACCTTCGAGTGGATGCCGGTCGTGGCGTAGGGCGGCTCGGTGTCCGCGGCCAGCGACCACTGGTCGACCGACGGGACGCGCCGCGCGCAGGTGCGCATGAGGTTGAGGGAGATGCGCACCGGACCCACCTGCTGGGACCCCGAGGCCGGGGTCGCGTCGCCGGCGGCGTAGACGTCGATACACTGACCGAGCTGCGCGGCCACCTGCGCGACGTTGGTCACGTCGACGACCAGCGCGTCGGCGTTCTCGACGCTGGCCCCGCTCGACTGGATGCGGAGGCGCACCTGGTCCGCATTGCCGACGCCCGAGGGGTCGTCGATCGGCTCCCCCGCGAAGAACGACGGCTTGAGGTCGAAGGCCTTCACGTCGCTCAGGTCGTCACCCTCGCCGAAGCAGCCGGTGATGTGCAGCGTCCCCTTCACCTCCCCCTTCCCCTCACCGATGCCGCAGCCGGTAGCGCCGGCGAGGACCAGCAGGGCCGTCGCGGCCATGGGCACGCCGCCGAGCCTCACGCGTCACCGCCCCGTCCGGGAGTCACGCGCACCTCGGCGCCGCGGCCGAGCCCGAGGCGCGCGGTCGCCGAGCCGTCGCGCACGGCGACCTCGAGCAGCCCCGCCGAGCCGACCACCGCGCACAGCTCGCCGGCGGTGACCTCGTAGTAGCCGCGGCGGACGCCGCAGATGCGCGCGCCGCCGACCTCCACGCAGCACTCCGCGGGCCGCGGCTCGGCGACGTAGTCGCCGAAGACATTGGTGATCAGGTTGCCGAAGTGATCGACGTGGATCACCTCGCCGCGCAGCGCCCCGGCCTCGCGTCGCACCGCCGGCAGGTCCAGCTGCACGACCTGCGCCTCGTCGAGCGCGGGCCCCATGGCCGCCGCGGGCGCCCCGCACGCGAGGTACGCCGCCGCCGGCGCGAAGAGGTCGCGTCCGTGGAACGTGTCGCTCAGCACGGGCCGCCGGAAGGCAGGGTTCTCGAGACGGTAGGCCCGCCGCGGCGCCGGCGCGGCGAGCGTGAGAATCCCGTTGTTCGGCCCGACGAACCAGCCGAGCGCGGTCTCGATCACGATGGGGGCACGCGGCCCGCCGACCCCGGGGTCGACCACGGCCAGGTGCACCGTGCCGCGCGGGAAGAAGGGCGCCGCGTGGCGGAGCACCAGGGCCCCGCCGAAGACGTCCTGCGGCACGACCTCGTGCGTGATGTCCACCAGGCGCAGGGCGCGGTTCACCCCGAGCATCACGCCCCTCATGGCGGCGACGTAGGCGTCGGCCGTGCCGAAGTCGCTGAGCAACGTGACGATGCCGTGGCGCACCGGGTGGCCTCTCGGGGGATTATTCCACCGCGGCGAGGTGCTGGCAATGCGCCCGCGCCGATTGCGACGCGGCCGCGCCTTCCGGTTGATCCCAGGCGGCCGACGGCGTAACGTCCGGGGCGCCTCGAGGAGGAGACCATGAGCGTGTTCGACAGCTTCTTCCAGCCGCGATCGGTTGCGGTCATCGGCGCCTCGTCCGACCCCGACAAGGTCGGCTACGCGGTGCTCCGCAACGCCCTCTACGGGACCATCGCGGGACCCGCCGACCGCGGCCGCGGCTTTGACGGGAAGGTCTTCGCCGTCAACGCCAAGGGCGCCGACGTGCTCGGTCACAAGTCGTTCAAGACCATCGGCGACGTCCCGGAGCCCGTCGACCTGGCGGTCATCGCGATCCCGTCGCAGATCATCCCGAAGACCGTGGAGGATTGCGGCAAGCGCGGCGTCAAGGCGGTCGTCGTCATCACCGCCGGCTTCTCCGAGGTGGGCCCCGAGGGGGCGAAGCTCGAGCACGAGATGCTCGACGCCGCCAGGCGCACCGGCGTGCGCATCGTCGGCCCCAACTGCCTCGGCGTCATCGCCGCCGAGAAGCGGCTCAACGTCTCCTTCGCCTACGAGACCCCTCCCGTCGGCACCATCTCGCTGCTGAGCCAGTCGGGCGCCGTCTGCACCGCCATGATCAGCTACGCGTTCGAGGAGCACATCGGCTACCGCCACTTCGTCAGCATGGGTGACAAGTGCGACGTCGAGGACGCCGAGGTCATCGACTACTTCGCCGCCGACGAGAAGACGAGCTGCATCGCGCTCTACGTCGAGGCACTGAAGCAGCCGCGCGCCTTCTACGAGGCAGCCCGGCGCGCCAGCCGCAAGAAGCCCTTCGTCGTCATCAAGGTCGGCCGCACGGCGGCGGGCGCCAAGGCCGCCAGCTCCCACACTGGCAGCATCGCCGGGTCCGACGCGGCCTACGAGGCCGCCTTCCGCCAGGCGGGCGTGCAGCGGGCGCGCACCCTGCCCGGCTTCATCGACGCGGCCCGCGCGCTGTCGAGCCAGCCGCTCCCGCGCGGCAAGCGCATCTGCGTGCTCACCAACGCCGGCGGCCCCGGCGTCATCACCGCCGACACCCTCTACGACCTCGGGCTCGAACTGGTGAAGCTCCGCCCCGAGACCATCGAGAAGCTGAACCCGCACTGCCCCTCGTCGTGGTCCCACGGCAACCCGGCCGACATCATCGGCGACGCCGGCCCCGAGCGCTACCGCGAGGCCCTGCGCATCATCAACCAGGCCGACGAGGTCGACGGGATCGTCCTGCTCATGACCCAGCAGTCGATGACGCAGCCGATGAAGATCGCCGAGGCGATCGTGGACGTCATCCCCGAGCTCAGGAAGCCGGTCACGGCCTCGTTCATCGGCCAGGGCGGCGAGGACGCGGAGAACTTCCTCGAGGAGCGCGGCGTCCCCGAGTTCGAGTTCCCCGAGCGGGCCGCCGAGGCCATGGCGGCCCTGTGCACCCGCGCCGAGATCGTCCGTCGCCAGCGGGAGGAGGTGTAGCCATGTCGACGAAGGACATCCTCAGCGAGGCCATCAAGACGGGCCGCGAGAACCTGGGCGGGGGCGAGTGCCGCAGCATCTTCGCCGAGGCCGGCATCCCGATGAACGCGTCGACCTTCGCCAAGACCCGCGACGAGGCGGCGGCGGCCGGAGACCAGATCGGCTACCCGCTGGTCATGAAGATCGTGTCGCCGCAGGTCGTGCACAAGACCGAGGCGGGCGGGGTGAAGCTCGGCATCCGCAAGCGGGAGGAGCTGGTCGCCGCCTGGGACGAGATGATGAAGCAGGTCCGCGCCCACCACCCCGACGCGCACATCGACGGGGTCACCATCGACGAGCAGCTCGGCGGCGTCGAGCTGATCGTGGGCTCCACGCGCGACCCGCAGTTCGGGCCGCTCATCATGTTCGGCCTCGGCGGCATCTTCGTCGAGGTCTACAAGGACGTGACCTTCCGGCTCGTGCCCATCACGAAGGGGGACGCGCTGGAGATGATCGAGGAGGTCAAGGGGAAGCCCGTCTACCAGGGCGCCCGCGGCCTGCCCAAGGCGAGGCCCGAGGAGCTGGCGTCGATCCTGGTCGGCGTCTCCAAGCTGGTGCAGGAGAACCCCGCCATCCGCGAGCTCGACCTCAACCCCCTCGTCGTCACCCCGAAGGGCGTCCGCGCCATCGACGCCCGGATCCTGGTCGACGTGACGGCGAAGTAGCCCCTCAGCCCCTCCCCCGCCTCGCACGGCGAATGCCCGCCCCCGAACAGGCCCCCGCACCGCCGTCCCCGCCGCCGCGCCCGAGGGGACGCGCCGAGGATGTCGGACTCGTGGTGGGGCAGCCGCGGCGGGCGACGGTTCCGGGCCGCGGCGCCGCGATCGCGAGCCCCTCCGCGCACACGGGGCACGCGCGTCCCCCGGCGGTGCGGCTACGCGGACTCGCCCGCCACGAGTGGCCGCGGGGGCAGAGCCACCAGTGCTCCGCCCGGGCAGTGGCCCGCACCTGGGCGGGACGGAGGTCGCGGTTGCGTGTCGGGTGCCACTCGCGCGCGACCCCGGGATGGAGGCTGGCGAGGCTGTTGGTGACGGACACGCGCAGCCCGGCACAGAAGGGACAGCGGCCCAGCGTCGACGTCCGGTCGCAGACCGGGGCGGCCCACACGTGGTCGCGTCCCTGCGGACAGCACCACCAGACCGGCTGGTGCGAGCGGGGCCGCACCTCGTCGGGGCGCAGGCGCCCGTTCCTGGTGCGGTGCCACTGCGCGGCGATCCGGGGGGAGCGTGCCGCGAGCGAGTCCCCGGGCAAGAGGAGGCGGTGGGAGCAGTAGGGACAGCCGGCGCCGTCACGCGCTCGTGCCTTGACGGGGGCCGCCCAGAGGTGCCGGGGGTTCCGGGCGCACCACCACCAGACCTTGAGGTTGGTGCCGAGGGTTACCTGGGCCGGGGTCAACCCGCCGTTCCTGGTCGTGTGCCATTCGGCGGCGAGGTCGGGCCGCAGGCGGGCCAGCGAGTTGGTCACCGAAACCCGCCGGCCGCGGCAGAAGGGGCAGCCGGTGTTCTCGACGCTCCGCTCGCAGACGCTCGCGCGCCACTCGTGATCCTCTCCTTCGGGGCATCTCCACCAGACCTTGCGGGCGGACCCGAACATGACGTCGACCGGCGTGAGCCCGCGGTTCCGGGTCGGGTGCCATTGCCGGACGAGATCCGGCCGCCGCGCCGCGAGGCAGTTGGTGACCGACACGAGCCTGTTCGCACAGAACGGGCAGCGGCCCGGCCGGTGGCCGCTCCGGGCGGGTGCGGTCCGCGAGGCGGTGGCCGCCTGCCATTCGTGGTCGGGGCCCTTGGGGCATCGCCACCACACCCTGCGGGAGGAGCACACCGGCGCGTGCTCCGGGCGCAGGCTCCCGTTGCGCGTGGGGTGCCACTGCGCCGCGAGCGCCGGGAAGCGGGCCGCCACCGACTCCGTGGGCAACACCCGACGTCCCGCGCAGAAGGGGCAGCCGTGGCCCCTGCGGGCTCGCGAGCAGACCGCCGCGGGCCACTCGTGCCGTCGGTCGCTGGCGCAGCGCCACCACACCTTGCGCTCTGACCCCACGGCGACCTGCTGCGGCTGGAGCGTCCCGTTCTTGGACGGGTGCCACTCGGCCGCCAGCCGCGGCTGCAGCGCCGCCAGCGAGTTGGTCACGGACACGCGCCTGCTGGTGCAGAACGGGCAGCCGGGGCTCCGCGCGCGCATGCCGACCGACGCCTGCCACACGTGATCCGGCCCCTTCGGGCACTTCCACCACACCTTCCGCAGGGTCCCGGCCGGCACGTCACGCGGGGTCAGCGGGGCGTTCCTGGTCGGGTGCCACTCGGCCGCCAGCCGCCGGGAGAAGACCGCCAGCGATGGCAGACCCGACGGGCGACCGCGCCGCGGTCCAGGGAAGGGCCCCCCCTTCGCGCCGACAGCCGAGGAGTCAGGGACCTTCGTACGCGCGCGTCGCATCTCTGTGCGATTGTACCGCCTCTCGTGCCGGGAGCCGACCGCCGACAAGCATCTTCAGCGACTTGGGCCGGAAGGGTCGAGAACTGCGCCGAGGCCAACCGGCTCGCCCTGGCCGCGAGCCGTGTCGGACCAAGAGCAAGCCTGTCGCCCGAGCCCCGGGCCCTGTCGGATGGCCGGCCCGCCCTGTCGGACGCGCCCGAAGCCTTGTCGGGCCCGCCCGGAGGCTTGTCGGACGGCAGCGAAGCCTGTCGGACGGGCCAGGCGCCTTGTCGGACCAGGACGGAGCTCGTCGGGCGGCCGCGCTTGCCAGGGCGCCGCCGAGCAAGGCGTAACTCTTGGGGAAATCGACGCTCCGCCGGCCCGGCAGGCGCTCCCCCGCGGCCGAGAGCCCCGCCCAGGCCGCCAACAGGCCGAAATCTCGGTCCGCCAGGGCTTGCCATCGGTCCGACGAGCTTCCTGCCGGTCCGACAAGGGTCGATGGGCGGTGGGCCGGGCATGCCGGCCAGAGAAACTGACCGTTGGGGGAGAAGGTGGGGCAGTCCGGGCGTTGCGGCCGCGAGCGCCAGCCGTGACTACGTGCGCAGGTGCCGGCGCCCCGGAGGAAGGTCAACACCCTCCCCGGGATCTCCTCAAGCACCTGCCTGCTGGGGATCTCCAGCGGGCACATGATGCAACCTCCGTTCGCCGTCGCCAGTTGTACCGACGGGTGGGCCAAGCTACGACTGACCGATGGCGGTTGTAACGGAGAAGAGCCTCCCGACGCTGACCGAGTGACGGTGGTGGACGCTCGCCCTCGCTCCCGGGTACAATCCCGCCACTGCCGGAAGGCCACCCGCGCCTCCCGTCGACGAGCGACGCATGGGTTTCTCCGAAGCAGACACTCGCGCCAAGCTGATCGACCCGGCCCTCCATCAGTGCGGCTGGACCGAGGACCTCATCAGGCGCGAGGAGACCGCCGGCACGATCGACGTGGTAGACGGCAGGCCGCGTCGCCGCCAGGGAGGCCGGGTCGATTACGTCCTCCGCATCAAGGTCCACCCCGACACCGAGGTCGAGCGCGCCGGCGGCCTGAAGGCCCTCAAGCCCCTCGGCCGCGCCTCGGACGTGCTGCGCAAGACGAAGGAGCGGGTGTTTGCGGCGTAGCCGCGCGCGGGGTAGGCCCACTCCACCGGAACGAGGACTCTCAGGGACATGCTGACCAGGCTACGCGTTCGGAACTTCAAGAGCCTCGACATGGACGTCGAGCTTGGGCGGAGCGTTGTGTTCGTCGGCCCGAACAACTCCGGGAAGACCACCGCGCTCCAGGCTCTGACCTTGTGGGAGCTGGGCCTGCGCAGGTGGCTCGAGCGCCGCGGTGGAAAAGCCGTTGCGGCGACGCGCCCTGGGGTCGCGATCAACCGGCAGGATCTGATCTCCATCCCCGTCCCCAGTGCGAACCTGCTGTGGAAGGACCTGCACGTGCGCAGCGTCACCCGCAAGGGCGGCAGGACGGAGCGCACCAACAACATCCGCATCGACGTGGCCGTCGACGGCCTCACCGATGGCGTCGCCTGGTCGTGCGGCCTGGAGTTCGACTACACCAACGAGGAGTCCTTCCTCTGCCGGCCGATCCGCCACCAGGGATACGACGATACGCATGTGAAGGAAGCGAAGTTCACGAGCATCCCTGAGGTGGCGGCCCAGGTCAGGGTCGCCTACCTCCCGCCAATGTCCGGCCTGGCGGCGACCGAGCCCAAGTGGGAGCCGGGGAGAATCAACGTCCTCCTGGGGGAGGGCCAGACGGCCCAAGTCCTGCGGAACCTTTGCTTTCAGATCTACGAGCGGAACCACGACACGTGGGCCGGTCTCTGCGAACAGATCCGCTCTCTCTTCGGCGTCGTGTTGCTCCCGCCTCGCCACGTGACAGAGCGCGGGGAGATCACCATGCAGTACGCTGGGCCGACCGGCGTGGAGCTCGACCTTTCCGCTTCAGGCCGCGGCCTCCAGCAGACCCTTCTACTTCTGGCCCACCTCTACGCGAACCCCAAGACCGTCCTGCTCTTGGACGAACCCGACGCGCACTTGGAGATCCTGCGGCAACGCCAGATTTTCCAGATCCTCATGGAGACGGCCAGCGGCCAGGACGCGCAGGTCATAGCTGCCAGCCACTCGGAAGTAGTCTTGAACGAGGCTGCCACGCGCGCGCAGGTCGTCGCCTTCGTGGGCAAGCCCCACATCTTGACCGACCGCGGCAGCCAACTGCTCAAGGCGCTCTCGGACATCGGGTTCGAGTACTACTACCAGGCGGAGCAGACCGGATGGGTGCTGTACCTCGAGGACGCCTCCGACTTGGCGATCTTGCGCGAGTTCGCGCGGCTGCTCGGCCATCCCGCGCGCGAGCACCTGGAGCGCCCGTGCTTCAAGCCCGTGGCCACGAACCTCCCGAAGAAGGCAAGGGACCACTTCTACGGGCTGCGCGAAGCCAAGCCGGACCTGGTCGGGGTGGCGCTCTTCGACCGCCTCGACAAGGAGCTGCAGCACAACACGCCTCTGACCGAGCTGATGTGGGCGCGCCGGGAGCTGGAGAACTACTTCTGCTCCGAGGAGGTCCTCCTCGGCTTTGCGCGGAGCGGGCGGCCGGGAGACCTCTTCGAGCACGCGAAGAGCAAGCAGTGGGAGCCGGCCATGAAGCAGTCGATCAAGGAAGTGAGGGCTGCGCTCGAGACGCTAGGCAAGCCGGACCCCTGGTCCCCCGACATCAAGGCATCCGACGACTTCCTCGAGCCGCTGTTCAAGGACTTCTCGAAACGGCTGGGTGTGCCCCTGGTGCTGCGCAAGAGCGACTACTCCGACCTCGTGCGGTTCGTCCCCAAGGACCATGTCGACCCGGAGATCACCGAGAAGCTGGACGTGATCACGGCCGTGGCGCGAAGCGCCAAGCCGACGGGGGGCTGAACGCGCTCGGTGTCGCCACATGAAGTCCCGCGACGAAGATCGCTGCCCCAGAGAGGACTTCTTCCACCTCCTGCCCAAACGGGGCGACAGCGACAGGAGCTGGACCGTCGCGCGCGCCGACATCGAGGCCAAGAACTTCGACCTCAAGGCGCAGAACCCCAACGCCAAGAGCAACGAGGACACCCGTACGCCCGAGGAGCTGCTCGACCTCATCGAGCAGAAGGGCCGGGAGGTCGCGGACGCGGTTGCCGAGCTGCGACGGGTGACTGCGACGTCATAGTTTGAGGGCGACCGTGACCGTGGAGGTGCAGTGATGGCGGGGAAAAGCGCCCATGAGAGAAAGGCAGAGGTGCCAGCATGCTGACAGCCGATCAGGTGCGCGCGTTGGCCGCTGACCTGGAGTCCGATCGAGTCGAGCGCACCATCAGCACTACCAACACCGAGAAGTTTCGGGAGGCCATCGGCGCGTTCGCCAATGACATGCCCGGTCACGGGCTCCCTGGATACCTGCTCATCGGCGTGGCAGATGACGGCGCGATCACCGGCGTCGCGGTCACGGACCGACTGCTGCTCTCCCTCGCCGACCGGCGCGACGACGGCCAGATCCAGCCGATCCCTTCGATGAGCGTCTACCAAGTCCGGGTCGGCGAGCGGAGCGTGGTGGTGGTCGAGGTGCAGCCCTCGGAGTGGCCGCCGGTGTCGGCCTCCGGGCGAGTGTGGATCCGGGTGGGACCGCGGCGAGCCCTCGCCAGCACCGAGGACGAGCGCCGGCTGAGCGAGCGCCGGGTCTCCCGCGCGCGCACTTTCGATCAGCGGCCATGCCCGGGCTCGAGCCTCGACGATCTCCTGCTCGAGCCGTTCATCAACTTGTACCTCCCCAAGGCGGTGGCACCCGAGGTACTCGGCCAGAACCAGCGCGACCCCGCCGATCGTCTGGCCTCGCTGCGGTTCGTCGATCCGGCGAGCCGGGCGCCCACGCACGCCGGCGTGCTCATGTTCGGGCTCGACCCCCTGGCTTTCTTGCCCGGCGCCTACGTGCAGTTCGTCCGGTTCGACGGCACCGGCCTCGAAGCGCCGGTGCAGGACTCGAAGCGGTTGTCGGGCAATGTCCTCACCCAGCTCCAGGAGCTCGACACCCTGCTGCCCATGCAGATCCGGGTCGCGCGGGAACCGGGCGCGGGGCTGCGGCATGAGGAACGCGCGGACTACCCGCTGGCCGCGCTCCGGGAGTCGGCGCGGTGGAGCCAATCGGCTACGTGGTGCTCCGACATGCCGTCCGCCTTGATCGCCCCGCCCGCCACTACGCGAAGTGGATGGACCGGATCCCGGGCGTGTACCACGAGGCGGTGCTCGGCCTTGCCCCGGCCAAGGTCGCAATCCCTGACCCGTCGAACCTGGCGACCCTGCGCAACTACCGCAGCCTGATGCCCATGGCCCAGGACGTCCGCAAGCCGATGTTCGACCTCCGGCCTGCCGACGGGGCCATCGGCAGTCACGCGGCCCTCGTGCGAACCTGCCTCGGGGAGTTCGAGGCGCTCGCGCGGCGGATCGCGCAAGAATGCCACCTCGAGGTGCCGTGATGTCGAACCCCTTCGACCAGCGTCGGGACCTCCGCCACCCCAGGTTCAAGGCCTGGGCCCGACGCATGGCGAAGCGGCAGCGCGAGCCCGGCCAGCCCCGCGTCTTCGTGACGGTCCGCGAGGTCCAGCCACCGCGATCACGCCTGGTCGGACCCACGCTCGACGTCGAGGCCGCTCGAGCGGAGGCGAGCGCACCCGATTGACTTGCGGCACGGGGCCGGCCATGGTCGTGGCATGAGCAGCAAGGAGGATTGGGAGAGCAGGGTCCTGCAGCCCGCGCTCGGCAGGCCGGGCGCGCTCCGCCGCGACCGGTTCCAGACCGACGCCGAGGTGCCCCTGCCCGACGTCTTCGGCCCCGAGAACATCGACGGCCTGGACTACGACCGCGACCTCGGGTGGCCAGGGCAGTACCCGTTCACGCGCGGCGTCCAGCCGACCATGTACCGCGGCCGGCACTGGACCATGCGGCAGTACGCCGGCTTCGGCACGGCGGCGGAGTCGAACCGGCGCTACCGCTACCTCCTCGAGCAGGGGCAGACGGGGCTCTCGGTTGCCTTCGACCTCCCCACCCAGATGGGACGCGACAGCGATCACCCCACGGCGCGCGGCGAGGTCGGCCGCACCGGCGTGGCGATCGGCTCCCTCGAGGACATGCGCGTGCTCCTCGAGGGGCTCCCCTTGGGCCGCGTCTCCACGTCGATGACCATCAACGCGACCGCGGCCACGCTGCTCGCGCTCTACGTGGCCGTGGCCGACGAGCGCGGCGTCCCCCGCGGCGCCCTGCAGGGGACCATCCAGAACGACATCCTGAAGGAGTACATCGCGCGCGGCACCTACATCTACCCGCCGCGGCCGTCGATGCGCCTGGTCACCGACACCTTCGCCTTCTGCCAGGCCGAGGTGCCGAAGTGGAACACCATCTCGATCTCCGGCTACCACATCCGCGAGGCGGGCGCGGACGCCGTCCAGGAGGTGGCCTTCACCCTCGCCGACGGCATCGCCTACGTGGAGGCGGCCCGCGACGCCGGCTTGGGGCCCGACGTGCTGGGGCCGCGACTCAGCTTCTTCTTCAACGCGCACAACAACTTCCTGGAGGAGGTCGCCAAGTTCCGCGCGGCGCGGCGCCTGTGGGCGTCCATCATGCGCGAGCGCTTCGGCAGCCGCGACCCGCGCGCCCAGGCGCTCCGCTTCCATGCGCAGACGGCGGGCTCGATGCTCACCGCGCAGCAGCCGCGGGTGAACCTCGTCCGCACCACCCTGCAGGCGCTGGCCGCGGTGCTGGGCGGCACCCAGTCGCTCCACACCAACAGCTACGACGAGGCCCTCGCCCTCCCGACCGAGGAGGCGGCGCTCCTCGCGCTGCGCACGCAGCAGGTCATCGCCCACGAGTCGGGCGTGGCCGACGTCGTGGACCCCCTCGCCGGCTCGTACGCGGTCGAGGCGCTCACGAACGCCATCGAGGGCGGCGCCCGCGACTACCTCCGGCGGATCGACGAGATGGGGGGCATGGTCGCGGCGATCGAGCGCACCTTCCCGCAGTCCGAGATCGAGCGCCGCGCCTACGAGTACCAGCGGTCGATCGAAGAGAAGGAGCGCATCGTCGTGGGCGTCAACGACTTCGTGGTGGCGGAGCACGCGCCTCCCAGGCTGCTGCGGGTCGACCCGGCCATCGAGCGCGAGCAGGGCGAGCGCCTGCGCGCCGTGCGCGCGCGACGGGACCAGATCGCGGCGCGGGGCGCGCTCGCCGCGCTCGGGGCTGCGGCCCGCGGCACCGAGAACCTCGTGCCGCGCATCCTCGCGGCCGTCAAGGCACTCTGCACGGTGGGCGAGATCGCCGACACGCTCCGGGGCGTGTTCGGCGAGCATCGGGCGAGCACGGTGCGGTGAAGTCAGCGTACCAGAGCCAACTATGCTTTTTTGTATTGATTTTGGCTGGAGCGGGCACTAGGCTTGGGGCCTGTCCACGGGAACACCGGCCACGGCAGTGGGGAAGGTGCCATGACCAAGTCGGATCTGATCGAGAAGCTGGCCGAACGCCTCAAGCTCCCGAAAGGTAAAGCCGAAACCATCGTCAACGGCATCTTCGAGTCGATGGAGGCGGCGCTCGCTCGCGGGGAGCGCATCGAGATCCGGGGCCTCGGCAGCTTCGAGGTCAGGAGCTACAAGGCCTACGAGGGGCGCAACCCGCGGACCGGCGAGCCGGTCGGCGTGCAGCCGAAGCGTCTGCCGTTCTTCAAGGTTGGCAAGGAGTTGAAGGAGCGGGTCAACGAATCGCGCCGGGCCAAGAAGGACAAGCCCGAGGCCGAGGTGGCGGCTCCCGAGCCCCCGGCCTCTGCCGTCACCACCTCCTCCTAGCATTCCCTCCCTGCAACCCCGGCTGCCCCGCCCCCTCTCGCGCCTGGCCGGAGCCCCCTCAGGTCTCCTGATCCAGCCGCCGCCGCCACCGGGAGAGCATGAAGCGGTGGCGCACGAGCGCCTTGAGGAGCTTCGGCTTCTCGTCGGCCAGGACCGTTACGCCGGCCACCCGCGCGGCATACAGCTCGAGCATCTCGTCGTCGAACAGCAGCAGCGGCAGCCACCGAGTGACGCCGCCCGCGCCGTAGAGCATGCCGGCCAGCCGACGATCGACGTTCAGCTCCCGCCCGACGGTCGCCCGACGGACCGCGAGCGCGTATCCGCCGAAGCCGAAATCGCGGCGCTGGAGCGCGTCCAGCGCCGCGTCCGCGGCCAGGATTCCCTGCCAGAGCGCGGGGCTGATCCCCTCGCCCGAGAGCGGATTGACGCCCAGCGCGTCGCCGGCCAGCAGTACATGGGGGATCGCGGCGCGCTGGGTCGAGTCGTAGCTCCACACGGGCCAGGCGCGCGGCGGCTGGAGCGCCACGACCCCGTGCTCGGTGAGAGTCCGACGCAGCAGCGCATCGAGGTCGAGGCTTTCGTGGTCCGCCCCGGGGTGGTGGAGGAGGCCCACGTTGAACTGCCGGCCCGGCATCGGGAAGAACCACGCGTAGCCACGCAGCCCGGCGCGCATGGGCGTGAAGTCGAAGACGATGGTGTCGGTGGGCAAGCCGGGCGCCGGCACCTCGACCTGCAGGAGGCGGACCGGTGCCGCGCGCGCGTCCACGACGCGCCGGCGGACGAGCGAGCCGGCGCCGTCGGCGCCCACCAGCACGCGCGCGCGGTAGGCCCCGGCGTCGGTCTGGACCGCCACGCTGCCGCCGGCCACCTCGAAGCCGGTGAGCGCCTCCCCCTCGTGGACCTCGATGCCCGCGGCGCGCGCCTGCGCGAGGAGGTCGGCGTCGAACTCGTCGCGTCGTACGACCTCCACGGGCCGACGCAGGGCGACGGTGCGGCGGAAGCGGCCGAAGCGCACCTCGCCGCACACCGCGCCGATCGCGGGGACGCGGCGCGCGAGGCCGAGCACCCGCAGGGCCTCGGCCACGCGGCCGGTCAGCCCGCCCCCGCAGATCTTCGGCCGGGGGAAGCGCGCCCGCTCCACGACCAGCACGTCGCGCCCGCCGCGCCGGAGGCGCAGGGCGCACGCGAGCCCCGCCGGACCCGCGCCGGCGACCACGACGTCGTGGTGCGCGGAGTCGCCCGAGATCACATGCTGGCAGTGACGGTGCCCGTGACGGTGGCGGTGAACTGCCCCGCCGGGACGGGGTCGCCCGGCTCGAACTGCGAGGTCGCGCGGACGAAGAGCTTGAAGGTCTGGCGGAAGTTCCGGACGAACGTCTCGAAGACCTGCGCAGCCGCTGGTTCGAGCACGACGTCCAGGCCCGCGCAGCCGGCGAGGCAGGAGGTTCCCTTGGGGATGGGATCCAGGCGACCGAGCTTCTGGCAGAGCGGCGCGCCACCCTGATCGACGTCATCCACGCTCGCCGCGGCCTCGGGCCCGAGGTAGATCTCGATCTCGGGCGTGTCGTAGTTCAGCGTGTTGCTGTACGAGGCGAGGTAGAGGCGCTTCAGCGTCACGTGCGTGAAGGACGGGATGTTGGAGGCGACGCTCTGCAGCTGCGGGACCTCCTGCGCCAGGTTGAGCGAGTTCGACAGCTCGACCGAGGGCACGGCCACGCACGCGCCCGTCTGACACGCGAAGCCGAACGTGTCGCACTCGGAGGCCGCCAGGCCCGCGCAGCAGTCCACCGTCGGGCACGCGATCGTCGGCATGGTCGCCGGCTGGAGCTGCTTGATCGCGGCGGGCACGAAGTTGTCGGTGTTGACGGTGAACTCCTTCTCGGGGAGCGCGAAGTCCCACGACAGCAGGTCCTCGCCGAACAGGTCGCACGCGCCGCCGCCGGCCAGCGCCGCAGCCACGAGCAGCAGCCACACATGGGAGCGATGCACAGGGACCTCCTAGGCTATGTTCCCATGATCTTAGGGGACGGACGGCGATGCGGCAACCCCGGGTGGGCCTTTGACGCAACCATGGCAACGATCCCCGTGCGGTGCACCTGGTGCGTGATGCCGGCGAGCTTGCGGCGCAGGTCGGCGGGAGGCACCGCCTCCCGGAAGCCGAGGGGCACGAAGAACCCGACGAGGTCCGTGGTGATCCACACGCGCCGGGTGGGGAAGCGCGCGATGACGAACCGCGCGAGCCGCGCGCCGCGGCCGCGGCCGCGCCAGCGCGGCAGCACGGCCAGGCTACCCAGCTCGAAGCAGCGGGCGTACGGCTTGATGCGGACGAACCCGATGCGCGCCCGCCCCTCCACGGCGACGAAGAACTGCTCGTGCGCGACGCGCTCCGGGTCGAGGTCGAGGGCCGCGATCGTGCGGTGGATGAAGGGCAGGTCGGCGGGCCGCCCCGGTCGGATCCCGGGCGGATTCGCGAGCCGGAGCTTGCGCGCGCGCGGCAGGCGCTTGATGGCGGCCTCCCGCCGGAGCGCCTGGCCGCGCGTGGCCGCGGCCTCGCAGTAGCGCAGCCGCACCCCGCCGCGCCCGCGGGTGTAGCGGGCGCCCCGCCCCGCGGAGTGCTGCGCCAGGCGCCGATGGAGGTCGGTGGTCACGCCCGTGTACAGGGTCCCGTCGCCGCAGCGGGCGATGTAGACCCAGGTGACCCGCCGCATGGCGCCCGTGGTCAGCAGCCGCCGGCGCCGCGCGGCGGGTCGGTACCCCGCAGCGCCGCCAGCAACCGCTCGGCGGCCGAGTAGGGATCGGTGCGCCGCGCCGCGACCTCGGCGGCGATCGCCTCCAGGCCGCCGGGGCCGGCCGCCGCGGCCGCCGCCTCGAGCAGGCGCTCCCGCAGCGCGTCCCGCACCTCGGCGAAGGCGCGCTGCCGCCGCCGCGCCGCGGCCTGCGCCGCACCCACCCCCGCGTGGTGGCGCTCGATGGCCGCGCACAGCTCGTCGATCCCCTCCCCGCGCGTGGCCACGGTGCGCAAGACCTCGACCGTCGGCGCTTCGCGCGGCCTGAGCTCGAGCATCCCCTGCAGGTCGCGCACGGTGCGGTCCGCGCCGTCGCGCTCGGCCTTGTTCACCACCAGGATGTCCGCGATCTCGAGGATGCCGGCCTTGATCGCCTGCACCTCGTCACCCAGGCCCGGCACCGTGATGACGATCGAGGTGTGGGCCGCGGCCACGACCTCGACCTCGTCCTGCCCCACGCCCACGGTCTCGATGATGACGACGTCGTTGCCCATGGCGTCGAGCACCGTCACCACGTCGTGCGTCGAGCGCGACAGCCCCCCCAGGTGGCCCCGCGTGGCCAGGCTCCGGATGAAGACGCCGTCGTCGGTGGAGTGGCGCTGCATGCGGATGCGGTCGCCGAGGATGGCGCCGCCGGAGAAGGGGCTCGTCGGATCGATGGCGACCACCCCCACGCGCTGCCCCTGCCTGCGGTAGCGCTCGATGAGCCAGTCGACCACGGTGCTCTTGCCGGTCCCCGGGTTGCCGGTGACGCCGAGGACGTACGCCCGGCCGGTCGCCGGGTAGAGCTCGCGGAGCTCCTGGAGCGCGCCCGGCTGGCGATCGTCGAGGTCGCGCATGAGCTGCGCCGCGGCCCGCACGTCGCCAGCGAGCGCCGCTTTCGCCAGGCCGGCCATCAGCGCGGCCGGACGTTGGCTTCCACCCACTTGATGATGTCGGTCGTGGTGGTGCCGGGCTTGAAGACGGCGGCCACGCCGGCCGCCCTGAGGGCCTCCATGTCCTCGTCGGGGATGATGCCGCCGCCGAAGACCGGGACGTCGCCCGCCCCGCGGCTGCGGAGCGCCTCGATGATGGCGGGGAAGAGCGTCAGGTGGGCGCCCGAGAGGATCGACAGCCCCACGGCGTCGACCGACTCCTGCACCGCCGCCGACGCGATCATGTCGGGCGTCTGGTGCAGCCCGGTGTAGACGACCTCGTGGCCGGCGTCGGCGAGCGCCCGCGCCACGATCTTCACCCCGCGGTCGTGGCCGTCCAGGCCCGGCTTGGCGATGAGGATGCGGATCTTGCGCTCCGGCATGATGTCCCTCGGCCTCCTACTGGATCCCGAACTCGCGCAGCAGCGTGCGCGCGATGACGATCCGCTGCACCTCCGAGGTCCCCTCGTAGATGCGGGTGACGCGTACGTCGCGCAGGTGGCGCTCCACGTCGTACTCGCGCACGTAGCCGTTGCCGCCGTGGATCTGGAGGGCGCGGTCGCACGCGCGCCACGCGGCCTCCGAGGCGTAGACCTTGCCCATCGACGCCTCGCGCGTGAAGGGCTGGCCATGCTCCTTCAGCCACGCGCCCCTGAGGACCAGGAGGCGGGCCGCCTCCAGCTCCGTGGCCGAGTCGGCGAGCATCCACTGGATCGCCTGGAACTCGGCGAGGGGATTGCCGAAGGCCTTCCGCTCCCGCGCGTACGAGGTCGCCGCCTGCAGCGCGGCCCGGCCGATGCCGTAGGCCTGCGAGGCCACGCCGATGCGGCCGCCGTCGAGCGCCTCCATGGCGATCTTGAAGCCGTCCCCTTCGCGGCCGAGGAGCGCATCGGCCGGGAGCTTCATGTCCTCGAAGGTGAGCGGCACCGTGGTGGAGCCGCGCAGCCCCATCTTGTCCTCGTGCTTGCCGATGAAGAGGCCCGGCGTCCCCGCCTTGACCAGGAAGGCCGACAGCCCCCGCGCACCCCCCGCCGGCGAGGTGCGGGCCCAGACGACGAGGACCCCGGAGTGGTCGCCCGAGGTGATCCACTGCTTGCTGCCGTTCACGATCCAGCCGTCGCCCACGCGCGCTGCGCTGGTCTTGAGCGCGGCCGCGTCCGAGCCCGTGTGCGGCTCGGACAGCGCGAAGGCGCCGCACACGTGCTCGCCGTTCTGCAGGCGCGGCACGTGCTCATGCTGCTGCGCCTCGGAGCCGTACTTCACGATGATCTCCGAGACCATGTTGGTCACGGCGACCGCGACGGTGGTGGCGGCGCACCCGGACGCCAGCTCCATCATGGCCAGGGCGTAGGCCACCGCGCCGGCCTCGCTGCCGCCGAGGGACTGGGGCACGTTCACGCCCAGCAGCCCCAGGGCCGCGAGCCGCCGGAGCTCCGCCGCGGGGAAGAGCTGGTCGCGGTCGCGGTTGCGCGCCTGGGGCTGGAGGACCTCGCGGGCGAAGTCACGCGCGGTCGCCTGGATGAGCCGCTGTTCCTCGGATAGCTCGAAGTCGATCATCGCGATGCCCGAATGCTCGGTCGAAGGCACTCACTCGAGGGTGCTCACTCGAAGGTGTAGGTGGCCTTGGTGATCTCCCCCAGGGGGTCGGTGAAGTGCCAGCCGCGCGCCTTCTCGACCACGCACTCGGCGAAGGCGTCCATGCCGTTGCCCCATGGCTCGGGCGACGAGAAGCCCACCGACGTGGTCTTGCCGCCGGCGCCGATGTAGAAGGTCAGCGCGTAGCTCTTGGGCGCGCCGGCGCAGGCCTTCAGCTGCCGCTCGTGCTTGTGGATGTCGGCGGAGATGCGGTCGGAGTCCCACACCTGATGCCGCTGCTTCGGCCGGAACGCC
The DNA here is from genome assembly GCA_016218785.1 of Deltaproteobacteria bacterium. GTDB lineage: Bacteria > Myxococcota_A > Polyangia > JACRCY01 > JACRCY01 > JACRCY01. The sequence continues at coordinate 2,345 of JACRCY010000435.1, read as the reverse complement.
GCCGGGTACTCGAACTCGGCCTCCCCGCCCTTCGGCCGCGGGAAGCCGACCGCCCTGGCGATGTCGAGGACGCAGCGCTCGACCTGCCAGGAGCCGAGGTCGCTCAGGTAGCCGAGCCGCTTCACCGAGCCGTCGCGCGCCACCCGGTACCTGAGCGTGATGGTGCCGCCCACGTACTGGAGCCGCTTGTGCTTGTTGAAGCAGCCGCTGAACTCCTCGAGCTTGGGCTGGAGCGTGCGGCCGACGACCTCCTCGTCGAGGCTGCCGAGGATCCCGTCGCCGCCGACCTTCATCCCGTCGTCGGGCGTGCCGTCGGTGTCGGTCGTCCTGGACGGCGGCGCGTCGATGACCCGCTCCTGCGGCGCCTGCGTCTTGGGCGGCGGGCTCCCCCCGCATCCGGTGAGCCCCGCCAGCCCCATTGCCCCCAACCCCAGCGCTCTCAGCACGAGCATTCGCATATCGACCTGCAGCCTCCGGCCTCCGGCCTACCAGGCCGGCTGGAACTCGAACGTCCAGGTCCACATGATCGCGTTCGGCAGCTCCGGCATCGTCCAGCTCAGGATCTGCTCGACGATGCACTGCTCCACCGGCGGCGACTTGAGCGTGGTCTCGAGGATCTCCACCTTCGAGGCCTTGCCCTCCTTGCCGATGCGGAGCTTGACGGTCACCTTGCCGACGAAGCTCCGGTCGCCACGCCGCTCCACCTCCTGCTGGTAGCAGCGCGAGACCTGGATCCCCTTCTTGGTGAAGTAGTCGTTCAGCTCCTCGACCTTCTCCTGCGGCAGGGAGCCCATGTCGCCGGGCCCCGGCGCCGGCTTGAAGTCCTCGTCGCCGCCGCCAGTGGGCCCCTTGGGCCCGGGCTGGTTGGCGCCGTTGCCGCACCCGCCGACGGCGGCGGTGGCGAGGACCGCGGCGAGAGCCAATGCGAGCGCGCGCATGCTTCTACCCCCTTAGCTCTTCAGGAGCGACGAGGCGATGACGATCCGCTGCACCTCGCTCGTCCCTTCGTAGATCTCGGTGATCTTCGCGTCCCGGAAGTGACGCTCGACGGGGTACTCGGTCACGTAGCCGTAGCCGCCGAGGATCTGCACCGCCTCCTTGGCGGCGCGGTTGGCGACCTCGGCGGCGAAGACCTTGGCCATCGCCGACTCCGTCGAGTGGCGCTGCCCCAGGTCCTTGAGCTGGGCGGCGCGCCAGGTGAGGAGCCGCGCCGCGTCGAGCTCGGTCGCCATGTCGGCCAGCTTGAACTGGATCGCCTGGTGCTGCCAGAGCGGCTTGCCGAACGTCTTGCGGTCGCCCGAGTAGCGTACGGCATCCTCGAGCGCGGCGCGCGCGATGCCGAGCGCCTGGGCCGCGATGCCGATGCGCCCGCCGTCGAGGGTCGACATGGCGACCTTGAACCCCTGTCCCACCTCGCCGAGGAGGCACGTCTTCGACAGCCTCACCTCCTCGAGGAAGATCTGGCACGAGTGCGACCCGCGGATGCCGAGCTTGTCGTCGGGCGGTCCGCAGCGCACCCCCTTGGCATCCATGGGTAGCACGAAGGCCGTGATGCCCCGGTGCCCCTTGGACGGATCGTTCATGGTGAAGAGGATGCAGACCTGGGACTCGGGGCCATTGGTGATGAAGTTCTTCACGCCCTCGATGACCCACTCGTCGCCGTGGAGCCTGGCGACGGTCTTCTGCGCGGCGGCGTCGGACCCGGCGTCCGGCTCGGAGAGGGCGAAGCAGCCGATGATCTCCCCCTTGGCGAGGCGGGGGAGCCACTGGCGCTTCTGCTCCTCGGTGCCGAACTTGCAGAGCGGGTCGCCGACGAGCGAGTTCTGCACGCTCATGATGACGCCCGTCGACGCGCACGCCCGGGAGATCTCCTCCATCGCGAGCACGTAGCTGACGTGGTCCATGCCGGCGCCGCCGTACTCCTCGGGCACCGCGATGCCCATGAAGCCGAGGCTCGACATCTGCGCGACCAGCTCCTGCGGGAAGCGGTGCTCCTTGTCGATCGCGGCTGCCCGCGGCAGCACCTCGCGGGTGGCGAAGTCCCGGGCGGTGTCGCGGATGAGGCGCTGTTCGTCCGAAAGCCGGAAGTCCATCCCTTCGGCGCTCCGTGCAGCGGGGTCTCGCGGGGCGACCGGAAGCGCCCCGCCGGGCCCGCGGCTACCGTAGCACAGCCGCTCGGGTTTTGGGAGCACACGGGGCCACGAGCCGCGCCGGCGGCCGCGCGTCGCACCGTGCGCATGGGCACCCCCTACCCGAGCCCCAGGCGGAAGCTGGTGAGGAAGGGCACGAGCGTGCTCGGCTCGAAGTGCGTCACCGAGCGTGACACGATGACGCCGGCGGAGTCG
>JACRCY010000431.1 GCA_016218785.1 Deltaproteobacteria bacterium | reverse complement strand
GGCCGCGGGCGCCGCGGCCGTGACCGCGGGCGCCGTGCCCGGAGCCGACTGCGGCGCGGGTCCCTCGTACACGGCCGCCTGGGGGTCGGCGGCGGCGAGGCTGCGCAGGATGGCCAGGGCGCGGGCCGCGCGGCGCTTCACCTCCGCCGCGGCCGGGCCCGGGTCGCCCAAGGCGGCGAGCGTGCGGTAGAGGGCGAGCGCCTCGCTCGTGCTGCCGAACTCGAGCTTGAAGTCGGCGAGCGCGAGCTGCGCCCGGAAGGCCTCGGGACGGCCCGGCCAGCGCGTGGCCACCGCGCCGTAGCGCATCGCGGCCAGGTCGAAGTCGGCCCGCAGCCGCGAGCGGCGGTGGAGCCCGGCCGTGAGCTCGGCCGCGGCCAGCGCCGCCGCGGGCGCACGCGCGTCGTCGATGAAGACGTCGCTGCACTTCTCGAGCGACTCGATCACCCGCAGCCAGCCGCGCCGCTCGCGGGGCAGCCGCGCGGACTCGTCCATGCGCACCTTCAGCAGGAGGGCCGGGCCGCAGGCGGCGTCGGCCGCCGGGGCAGGGCCCGCCCCGGCCTCGCCCGACCAGGCCGCGCACAGGAGCACGGCCGCGAGAGCAACCCGTGAGCGCATCTGCCACTTCTTACCAAACGCCGGCCACGACGGCAATTCTGCGGCGTTCGCCGGCCGGGCGGTGACGCATGGTATGATGGCCGGGTGACCCACGACCCTCCCTTCCTGCCCCCGACCGACGCGGGCCTGCTCCGGCCGGACACGCGGCCCTACTTCCGGTGGTGGACCGAGGTGACGGTCGGCGAGCTGCGACGGCTGCTGCGCGAGGGGGACGAGGAGTCGCGCGCGTATTGGATGGGTGCGCTGCTGCGGGAGGCCAACACCCGTGACGTGTGGCTGTTCGTCACCCCCGACGAGGTCCGCGGCCTCTGGCCCCGGCTGATCCGCCACCTCGGCCGGTCCCGCGACATGTGGTGCTGGCTGCTGGGACTGGAGGGGTCGCCCTGGCCCCCGGCGGAGGCGCGCGGTGGCGCCTAGCTTCGACCGCCGCATCATGCCCGACGACGCGCTGGCGCTGGTCCGCGCGTGCCAGCGGCGCGTGCCCTGTCATCTCGACGGTGGCGCTGCCCCGAACGTCTGCCGCAATCCGAGGCCAAACCCCTCCGGCCGCAGGCGTCAGTCTTCGTTGACACCCCAGACTCGAATGGTACCCTGGTCACGAAGGGGCCTGCGGGCGGCGCCCCGGCCCCGATCCCCGGGCTCGAGCAGCTGGAGGCCGCATGGCAGAGATCGAGATCGGACCTCTGACCGACCGTCTGAGCGAGGACGAGATCAACGAGCTGCGCGGCGCGCTCGAGCGGCTGGGGGCCCCGGCCTTGCCGCAGAGCGACGAGACGCACGCCCGCCCGGTGGGCGACGTCGACGACGAGGTGCTCACCGAGTTCTTCGATCGGCTCGAGGCGCACGACGCCGCCTGCGAGGTCTACCTGCCCGTGGAGTTCGACGGCCGCGTGGAGGTGGCCGACCTGCGGGTCGGCAGCGCCATGCAGCTGCTCGAGGTGCTCGACGAGATCAAGGACGACCTCGCCCTCGAGGACGACGAGGACGAGCCGGAGGCGGACGAGGAGGACGACGACTACACCGCCGTCCTCCAGAGCCAGCTCCGCGAGTGCTGGCGCGCCTTCTACGCGGGGTGCAACGCCACGCTCGAGCGGCACCTGCCGTTGCACGTCAAGGCCTGACGGCGTCGAAGGCTCAGAGTTGAGGGTTGCAGTGGCTCGACGGGGCGGAGAAGGCCACGACACCTTCGACTTTCGACCTTCAACCTTCAACCGCCTCTCATGAAGTACACCCTCCAGACCCGGCGGTCCCCCGGTCGGCCGCTCGATCTCGACAAGGAGCTCAACCCCGAGCAGCGCGCCGTGGTGCTGGCGGGGGGCGGCCCCATGCTGGTCATCGCCGGCGCCGGCTCCGGCAAGACGCGCGCCCTGACCTACCGCGTGGCCCGCCTGCTGGCCGACGGCGTCCCGGCCGACCGCCTGCTGCTGTGCACCTTCACCAACCGCGCGGCCCGCGAGATGCTGCGGCGGGTGGAGGAGCTGTGCGGCGTCGACACGCGGGCCCTCTTCAGCGGCACCTTCCACCACGTCGCCAACCTGCTGCTGCGCCGCTACCACGACCGGCTCGGGCTCCCCGAGGGGTTCGGCATCCTCGACCGGGAGGACGCCCGCGACCTCCTCGGCGCCTGCCTCGAGGCGGAGGGCAGTCCGCTCCTGTCGCAGAAGCGGCTGCCGCAGCCGCGGGTGCTGGCGTCGCTCCTGTCGCGCGCCGTCAACTCCGACGTCGGGGTGGCCGACGCCGTCAACCGTCACGCCCCGCGCTTCGCCGACGTGGCCGACGTCATCGCGCGCATCGTGGACCGCTTCGCCGCGCGCAAAGCGGCCATGGGCATGGTCGACTTCGACGACCTGCTGCTGCTGTGGAAGACGCTCCTCGTCGAGCACGCCGACGTGGCCACGGAGCTGCGCGACCGCTTCCAGCACGTGCTGTGCGACGAGTACCAGGACACGAGCCGCCTGCAGGGGGAGCTGTGCGACCTGTGCGCGGCGGGGCACTGCAACCTCATGGTCGTCGGCGACGACGCCCAGTCGATCTACTCGTTCCGCGGCGCCGACTTCCGCAACATCCTCGAGTTCCCCGCGCGCTACCCCGACGCCGCCGTCCACAAGCTCGAGACCAACTACCGGTCGTCCCCCGAGGTGCTCGAGCTGGCGAATCGCTCCATCACGCACAACCGCGCGCAGCACCCGAAGGTGCTGAAGGCCGTGCGGCCGCCGGCGGAGCGGCCGGCCCTGGTCCCGCTCGCCGACGTCTACCAGCAGGCCGAGTTCGTGGCGCAGCGCCTGCTCGAGCTGCACCAGGCCGAGGGGGTGCCGCTGCGCGAGATCGCGGTGCTCTACCGCAACCACGCCCACGCGCTCGAGCTGCAGGTGGAGCTGACGCGCCGCAAGATCCCCTACGTCGT
>JACRCY010000430.1 GCA_016218785.1 Deltaproteobacteria bacterium | reverse complement strand
GGGGGCGAAGACGACCTGCAGGTCCTCGGGCAGGGCCAGCACCTTCTCCTGCAGCTCAGCCTTGGTGATGAAGACCTCCTCGCGGCGCCCCTCGCCCACGTCGCGCCGGATCACCAGCTCGCCGGGCGCGCCCGACTTGCGCCCGAGCTGCTGCACCACGGGCGCCAACACCTCCACCAGCCGCTCGCAGACGCGCCGGGGCTCGTCGAGCTCCATGATCGACTTGCCCTCGAAGGTCGCCTCGGTCATCGCCTGCCGGCGCATGGGGAGGTCGCGCGACGTGTCGAGCACGCGGTTCCACAGCCGGAGCACGTGCACGCTGTCCTGGTCGCCGAGCGTCAGCGGCTCCTCGGGCCCGGTGGCCCCCTCCTCGGTGACGTGGCTCAGGATCGCCCGCGGCACCTCCTCGTCGAGCACCTCGATCTGGTAGCCGGCGCCGGAGCGGGGTCCCTTGCGCAGCGTGATGAGCGTGCGCGTGCTGGAGATGGCGACCTCGGCGATGAAGAGCCGGTCGAGCTTCACGGGCCTGGGCTCGATCTTCTTGGTGAAGATGCCCGACTCCATGGGCACGTGGACCTCCGTGCCCGCGCTCAGCTCGACCACGCGGCGGGGCTGCCCCCAGTCGTGCGCCGTCGGGATCGCCAGGTCGAAGACCGCCTCGGCGCCGAAGGGCGTGGTCACCAGCGCCTGGCCGCGGTAGCGGCTCTCCTCGGCGACCAGATGGAGGCCCACGTCGGTCTCGGGCAGGTCGTGCCGGAGGACGAACGTCTCGATGGCACGGAACGAGCTCTGCCGCGCCGACTCGATCGCGGTGCGGCTCGACGACATCTTCTCCGTCACCGCGCCCTCGAGCGACTCCTCCTCGGCGGCGATCAGCTCCTTCGACCGCTCGCGGATCAGCTTGCAGACGCGCGCCGCGCGCTCGGACTTCCCCAAGAGGAACGGCTCCAGGGTCGCCGAGAGGGCGTCACCGAGGGTCGCCAGCTGCGCCCGGATGCCCTGGCGTTGCTGCTCCACGCTGTCGGTGCGGCGCCGCGCCTTGCCCATGGCGTGCTGCGCCGCCATCAGCTGCACCCCCGCGTCCACCGCGTGGCGCACGATCTCGATGAAGTCCGGCGCGAAGGGGAACATCGTCGAATCGCCGTACAGGTGGCCCATGTGAGACTCCTCGGTTCTCGCGACGCCTCTGCCCCGTGCGCCGCGATGATACCGCGAGCCCGGCCTCCAGGGGAACGCTTCTCGCGGCGGTCAGCCGCGCCCGAACGCCGCCGCGTGCCCGGCGGCGATGACCCTCTCCATGGCCGCCGCGTCCATCCCCGGGATGGCGGCCACGCGGCGGTGCTCCTCGGGGGCGTCCACCTCCGACAGCAGCGTGTTGTCGGTGCAGACGCAGGCGCGCACGCCCGCCGCCAGCCAGCCAGGGCAGCGGATGGGCCGCCACGGTCGCGGGCCGCAGGGAGCCGTCGAGGTGCCGGTGCAGGTCGGCCAGCGGCGGCCAGCGGGTCCGGCTCACGGTCGGTGGACCGGAGCCCCGGCGGGCAGCCCGCAGACGGCGAGGTTGCTGTTGCGGTACGAGTAGTCCGCGGTCACGTCGAGCGCGCTCGCGGCCCAGGCCGGGAGCGAGAAGGCGCCGGCCTCCGCCTCGCTCGAGAACTCGCACTCGAGGGTCCACAGCCCGGCGAGGCGGCCGTGGTACTCGTCCACCTCGAGGGTATGCGGGCCCTCGGGCACTTCGTAGCGCGTCTTCTCCAGGCGGCGCTGCGCGGTGAGCGGCCAGAGGCGAGCGAAGGCCCAGGCCGGCATCTCCGTCTCCCACTCCTCGTGGCTGAGCGCGCCCGCGCCCTTGAGGGTGAGGTAGTAGCGGTCGCCCTTGCGCCGCAGGCGCAGGCCGCTCTGGAGGTACCCCTGCGCGATGGCCACACCCGGCCCGAGCCGGGCCCGCTCCGGCACCTCGCGCAGCACGAACTTCCGCTCGATTTCCATCATACCCTTCACCGGCCCGTCGCTCACAGGCGCCCCCAGATGAGGATCCGTTGGAACGTGAAGAAGAAGGGCCGGCGGTCCGGGAGACGCGGCAGCAGCCGCTCCCGGTAGCGCGCCAGGAACCCGTCCCACAGGTCCGGGTCGAGGCGCTGCTGGTAGTCGGTGAGCGTGGTGCCGCGCAGCCACTCGACCACCTCGTCGCGCGAGTCGAGCCGGTGACCGTAGACCTGGAGCCTCACGTGCTGCTCCGCGAAGCCGATGCGCTCCAGCAGCCCGGCGTACTCGTGCGGCGCCAGCACCGGCGACACGCGCGTCCAGCCGCGGAAGGCGCGCCGGAACGGCTCCTCCCGGGCCACGGCCACGGCCACGGTCTGCGACGGGTGCTCGTGGTTGGCGGGCACCTGCACCGCCAGCTGTCCGCCCGCCGTGAGCGCCCGCCGCAGGCGCGTGAAGAGCTCGTCGTGATCCTCGACCCAGTGGAGCGCCGCGTTCGAGAAGACGAGGTCGAAGTCGCGCCCGTCCCAGGCCGCGATGTCCCCCGGCTCGAAGCGCAGGCCGCCCGCGCTCCGAGGCCGGGCCTGCTCCAGCATCGCCTCCGACGCGTCGATCCCGATGGTCTCGCGTGCCTCCAGCCGGCCGTGCAGCAGGGCCGTCAGCTCCCCGGTCCCGCACCCCAGGTCGACGACTCGCATGCCGGGCCGAGGCCGCACCAGCCCGACCAGGTCGAAGAAGGGCTGGCTCCGCTCGTCACGGAAGCGCTCGTACTGCGCGGGGTCCCACACGTCTTCAGACCACATCTCGAAACCAGACGATCCGCTCCGGGCGGGCAAAGCCCGCCCTCCGCTCACCTCGGGGCTGCCGCCCCGAACCCCACAGCCGGCGGGTTTCGAGATGTGCAGTAGCCATGGCGCCGCTAGATGGTACGTCGGCGGCGCCGCGCTGGCCAGTCGTCCCTACCGCCGCCGCTGGATGCGCCAGGCCTGGTGGACGCGTGGGCGGCGCGCGAAGTCCCGCGGGATGGTCGCGCGGGTCACGTCCTCCACGAGCAGCTCGGGGAGCGCCGCGCCCTCCAGCTTGAAGCGCCGGGAGTTCGTCGAGAAGATCAGCACTCCGTCGGGCTCGAGCAGCCGTCCAGCGGCCCGCAGCAGCGCCACGTGGTCGCGCTGCACGTCGAGGGTGGTGCGCATGCCCTTCGAGTTCGAGAAGGTGGGCGGGTCGAGGAAGATGAGCCCGAAGCGCCGCCGCGAGTCGCCGAGCCACTCGAGGACGTCGGCGCGCACCGTCTCGTGCTGCGCGGCCCTGAGGCCGTTGAGCGCGAAGTTGCGGCGAGCCCAGGCGAGGTGGGTCTGCGACAGGTCGACGGTGGTCGACGACGCCGCGCCGCCGCCGGCCGCGTAGACGGTGGCCGTGCCAGTGTAGCCGAAGAGGTTGAGGAAACGCCGCCCGCGCGCGAGGTCGCGCAGCAGCGCGCGCGTCGGGCGGTGGTCGAGGAACAACCCCGTGTCGAGGTAGTCGACGAGGTTCACCAGGAACGTGTGGCCCCCCTCGTGCACCTCGCGGAAGTCCTCGCTGCGCGCGAGCTTCTCGTACTGCGCGAAGCCGCGCTGCCGGCGCCGCACCTTGAGGAAGACATCGCCCGGCGGCACCTCGAGGACCGCGGGGATGGCGGCGAGGGCGTCGTGCAGCCGCGCCTCGGCACGCCGCGGGTCGACGGTAGGGGGGGGCTCGTACTCCTGCACGTGGACCCACCGCTCGTAGAGGTCCACCGCCAGGGCATGCTCGGGCAGGTCGGCGTCGTAGACGCGGTAGCACGTGACGCCCTCGCGCTCGGCCCACCGCCGCAGCGACCGCAGGTTCTTGCGCAGCCGGTTGGCGAAAGCCTCGGCTGCAGGCGCGATCGCCGTCGGGGCCGGGGCGCCCGGCCTCGCGGCCGCGCGGGCCGCGTCCGTCCGGGCAGGCGCCCGGGCCGGGAGCGCGGTCACCGGGATCTCCAGCAGCCGGCACTCGATGGGGCCGTTGTACACCACGTGGCGCCGCGCCGGCTTCAGCCCCACCTGCTTGCCGAAGCCGGCGTCGCCGCACAGGATCCACGCGGTGTAGCCGCCGAAGCGCTGCTTGAGCGTGTCGCCCAGACGCCGGTAGAGCTGCCTGAGGGGCTCCCCCCCGGGCAGTCGCTCGCCGTAGGGCGGGTTGGCCACCACGACGCCGGGCGTCGCTCCGGGGGGCGGCTCGCAGGAGCTGAGCTCCCTGCGCTCGAGGCGCACGAGCTTCGCCACCCCGGCGCGCCCGGCGTTGGCCGTCGCCATCCGGACCACATCGGGATCCACGTCGGATCCGACCATGGGCGCCAGCCCGCCCCGCTCGCGACAGTCGCGGCCGCGCGCCTCCTCGAAGACCCGAGCCCACGCGCTGCGGTCGTGCTGCCTCCACCCGACGGGCCCGGTGTCGCCGCGCAGCAGCCCGGGCGCCACGTCCGCCGCCGCGAGGGCCGCCTCGATGACGAAGGTCCCCGAGCCGCACATGGGGTCGCACAGCGCCCCGCCCTGCGACGCGATCTCCGGCCAGTGCGCGAGGAGCAGGATGGCCGCGGCCAGGTTCTCCCGCAGGGGCGCGGGGCCGGCCTCGGCGCGGTAGCCGCGGCGGTGGAGGCCGCCGCCCGACAGGTCGAGGCTGAGCACCGCCTCGTCGCCGGCCAGGTGCAGATCGATGCGCAGGTCGGGCGCCCGCAGGTCGACTGACGGACGTGTGCCGGTCAGGTCGCGCAGCTGGTCGACGACGGCGTCCTTGACCTTGAGGGCGGCGAAGTGGGTGTGGGTGATGCTCGCGCGCGTGGTGGTGCACTCCACCGCCAGCGTCCCGGTCGCGGCGAGGTGGTCCCGCCAGCGCACGGCGCGGGCGCCCTCGTACAGCTCCGTCGGCGTGCCCGCGTGGAAGGTGGCCAGCGGCAGCAGGATCCGGCTCGCGGTGCGGGACCAGAGGCAGGCGCGGTAGGCCACCTCGAGCGGGCCGTCGAACTTCACGCCCGCCGGCGCCTCCTCGACGTCGGTGGCGCCGCAGCCACGCAGCTCCGCGGCGAGGGTCGCCGTCAGCCCCCGTGCCGTGGTCGCGAAGAAGTGGGCCGGCGCCATGACGGTCAGCTGTCGTCCGCGGCGGCCAGGGCCAGCGTGCCGCCCAGCACGCCGAGGCGGATCTCGATCCGCGCCACGACCAGGGCCTCGCGGAGCACCGTCAGGAGCAGCAGCCCCCCGGCGAAGGCGAAGGGGGAGCGAGCCCCCAACGCGAGGTAGAGGAGGCTCACCGCGATCCAGAGCACTCCCCCGAGGAGCTGCACGGCGATGCAGCGGCACGGCCAGCGAGGGACCTGGCGCAACGAGGACCACAGCAGGCGCCGCATGCGCGGCTCCTCCTCCACGAACGCGCGGGCGCGGGCCAGGTCCACGGCGGTGGTGGCCCACAGCCACAACACCAGCCCCGGAACGGCGCCGCCGAGCGCCGCCCACACGGCGGTCCACGGGCTGGCGGCCCGCGATCCGAGCCAGCCCGCGACGGCGCCAAAGGCCACGGTGACGACCAGCGCGGCGCCGTAGGGCAGCAGGCTCAGGAGCTGAAGCCGCGCCATGGCGAGACCGCGGCCGAGCGCCGCGTCCACGAACGACCTCAGCCCCGCCTCGGGAGCGGGCGCGCGCAGGGCTCCCAGGACTCCCGCGGTGAGGAACCACGACAGCACCATCCAGGCGACCAGCCCGACGAGGACGCCCGAGAAGGCCGCCGTCACGACGGCCGGGTGGCGCTGCAGCACCTCGGCGAGCACGTCGAAATCGAGCCCCCGGGCGAGCACCCCGGCGTACGGGCTCCGCGCCGTGGCCGTCGTGAGCTGCGCATAGAACGGCCAGACGGCCGCCACCGCCCAGAGGACGTTGAGCACGAACAGCCCGGCAACGAGGCGCGGCCGACGCCACGCCTCGACGAGCCCGCTGCGCAGGGCAGCCGTCGCGGTCACGGCGTCCTTGTATCACGTCTTGACCCCGGGTGCATTTCGGCATCCCATGCAGGGCATGGGCCGCTCCGCGACGCGCACCTTCCGGTTCGACTTCCAGGACTTCCTCGTCGGCACCGCCGAGTACCCCGCGGGTCCCACCGGCTGCACCGTGCTGCGCTTCCCGCGCGACGCCGCGGGTGCGATCGACGTGCGCGGCGGGGCGGCCGCGGTGCGGGAGAGCACGGCGCTCGAGGCGGACAACTCGTTCGGCCTGCTCGACGCCCTGTTCTTCGCCGGCGGCTCGACCTACGGGCTCGACGTGGGCTCCGGCGTCATGCGGGAGCTGCTCGGCCTGCGGCGCGGTCGCACCGGCTTCGCCGACATCCCGGCGGTGCCGGGGGCGGTGGTGTACGACTTCGAAGGACGCGACGATGCGCGCGTCCATCCCGACGCCGAGCTGGGGGCGCGCGCCTTCCGCGAGGCCCGCACCGGCGAGGTGCTGGTGGGCCGAGCGGGCGCGGGCGCCAACGTCTCGGTGGGGAGCTTCCTCGGCGCGGACTACGCGGAGCGGAGCGGCCAGGGCGCCGCGTTCGGTCGCGTCGCGGGCTTGCGGATCTTCGCCTTGAGCGTCGTCAACGCCGTCGGGAACGTGCTCGACCGCAGCGGCCGCATCGTCGCCGGAAGCCGCGATCCCCGCACGGGGGAGCGCCTCGCCGTGACCGACGGGCTCCTGCGCCTGGCGCCGCAGCGGCGCGGGCCGCGCCGGCACACCACCCTGACCGCCCTCGTCACCGACGCCGAGCTGAACCACGCGGAGCTGCAGCGCCTGGCGGTGATGGCGCACTCCGCGCTCGGTCGGGTGATCGAGCCCTTCGCCACCCCCCTCGACGGCGACAGCCTCTTCGCCGTGAGCACCGGGACGGTGCAGCTCCGGCGCGGCTGGTCGGTGGCCGAGCTGGGCGCCTTCGCCGGGCAGCTGGTGCAGGACGCGGTGCTCGAGGCGGTGCGGTAGGCGGTCGGCGTCGGCATCGGGCGTCAGGGCCCGATCAGCTGCATCAGGCTCTGGAGCCAGAAGGCGAGGCCGAGCCGCATGCGGCGCGCCGACGCCCGATCGGGCTTGAGCGTCCGGCCGTTGTTGAGCCAGTTCACGTCGAGGAAGACCTTGTGGTCCGGGTCGACGGTCGCCGCGACTGCCGGCGCCGGAGTAGCGAAGGTGACCCGGTGCCACCGTTCCTGGCCGTCCCAGCGCACGCGCTCCCGCGCCCCGCCGCGGAACGTCACCTCCACCTCGACGGGGAAGCGGAACTCGCCGCGGCGGTGCACCACCACCTCCGTGTCATGGACCCGGGGCGCGGCGCCGTCGTGGTCCTTCACCTCCACCCGCTCCCCGTCGCGGTCGAAGAGCCCCCGCGGCTGGGAGCGACGCCGGCTGGAGAGGTGTGACACCTCGTAGTCGAGCACCTCCGTGCCCAGGAACGCCGGCCGGAAGAACCACATGAGGTCCTCGCCGCTGGCCCTGGAGAACGCGTCGAAGAAGTCCTGAGCCCGTGGATGCCGGAAGCGGCTCGCCTCGGCGTAGGCCTGCAGGCCCGCGAGCATCCGCTCCCGGCCCAGGTACCCCTCCAGCGTGCGCAGCGCCAGCGCCGTCTTGGAGTAGACCTGATCGTAGGCGTGCGGGGCGAAGCGCCAGGCGTACGTCTCCAGCGGGTCGTAGTCGGGCCGGCGGGCATGGGCTCGACGGTTGCTCTGCACCTCCGTGCCTTGCACCCCGAGAACGCGGAAGCTCGACGAGGCGCCGAACATCTCCTCGAGGAGGAGGCCGGTCACGTAGGTGGTCACCCCCTCGTCGAGCCAGGCCTCCTCGAACTCGTTCGACGCGATCATGCCGTAGAACCAGTTGTGCCCCAGCTCGTGGGCGGTCGTCTCCTCGAGGAACCGCGCTCCGGAGGGCGCCAGGAAGCTCGGCATGGTCGTGATGAGCGTGGGGTACTCCATGCCGCCGCCGCCCAAGCCCCGCACCGTCGGCTCGACGATGGTGAGCGAGCGGTAGGGATACGGCAGGGCGACGCGGCCGAAGAACGCGAGCCCGGCCTTGGCCGTCTCGAGCTCCCGGCCGACGCCCCCCTCGTTCCCGGGTCGATAGAGGAGGCGGATCTCCACGTCCTCGAAGCTGTCCCGCGCCTCGAGGTAGGCAGGATCGGCGGTCCAGGCGAAGTCGTGCACGTCCTCGGCCCGGAAGACCCGCGTCCGCCGCCCCGCCCCCGCCGGGCGCTCCTCGGCCAGGACGCCGGTGGCGCCCACCACCCATCCCTCGGGGACGGTCAGCTCCACGAGGTACTCCCCGAAGTCCGCGAAGTACTCCGAGTTGGCGTGGAAGGCGTGGCAGTTCCAGCGGGGCCCCGCGGGGGCGTCCTCGAAGACCCCCAGCTTGGGGAACCACTGCCCCACCATGTGGAACGTGCCCTGGTAGCCGGTGCGCTCGACGATCTCGGGGAGCTGCACCTGGAAGTCGATGTCGACCTCCACCGTGGCGCCCGGCGGCACCGGCGCCGGCAGCGGCACGTCCATCACGGTCTCGTCGCGGGGGCAGTCGGGGACGTCCGGCTCGTCCTCGGCGCAGCGCGCGACCACCGCCCGCGGCCGCAGCTCGGTCTCGCCGAGCCGGATCGACTTCACGTCGATGAAGCCCCACTGGGCCGGGGTCATCACGAGGCGCCCCTCGCCGGCCATGGCCTCCCGCATGAACGCGCTCGACTCGTTCTTGAAGGCGTTCATGTAGAGGTGGAGCTTCAGCTCCCGCGCCGGCCCGGACCGCGCGTTGCGCCAGGTCACGCGCTCCCGGCCCGTGATGAAGTGCCGCGTGACGTCGAGGTCGGCCTCGATCCGGTACCGCACCACCCGCGCCGAGAGCGGCCCGGCCACCCTGAGGGCGCTCGGCAGCGCGACCCCCGCCGCGTCCGGCCCGGACGCGGGCGCCTCCGCCCCGGCGGTGCGCGGCGCGGCCGCGAGGGCCACGAGCGCAACGAGACGCAGCGTCCGGTGCATGAGGGCCGCATTATAGCGCCGGCCCGCCGGCCACACAGCTTGCCCGCCCAGCGCGGACGGCGGGCCCTCAGCCCAACCCGAGCGTGCCGTCGAGGTCCAGGAGCGCCTCGGACAGCGGCACGATGTCGACCCCGCTCTCGTGCCAGCGTCGCGTTCCCGGGTGGAACAGCAGGGCGCGGGCGCGCGGGTAGTCCTGACGGAAGCGCGCGAGCCCCTTGAGGTCTTCCCGCCGGACACGGCTGCTCCGCTTGACCTCGATGGCCCACAGGCCGGGCCCGCCATGGAGGATGAAGTCCACCTCGTCGCCGTCCGGTGTGCGCCAGTAGTGGAGCGAGCAGCCGAGGCCGCGGTAGTCGTTCCAGGCGCGCAGGTGCTGGAGCACGAGCGTCTCCAGCGCCGGGCCGTCGGCCTCCTCGGGCGAGTCGAGCGGCCCGCGCGGCCGGATGGCGCGGAACACGCCGGCGTCGAAGAGGAAGAACTTCGGATGCTGGACGACGCGGCGCTTCGCGCGCCTGGTGAAGGCGGGCAGGCGAACGGCGATGAGGAGGTCTTCGAGGAGGGCGAAGTAGCTCTCGGCCACCTTGGCCGCGACGCCGCTCTCGCGCGCGACGGACGCCATGTTGAGGACCGACGCCTGCGAGAAGCTCGCGGCCTCCAGGAAGCGACTGAAGGCCCCCAGGCTCCGGGTGAGCCCCTCCTGCAGCACCTCCTCGCGCAGGTAGGTGGAGGCGTAGGAGGCGAGGTAGTCGTCCGGCGTGTCCGTGGTCCAGGCGAACGGCAGACCGCCGATCCGGGCCGCGCGCCGCAGGTCGAAGTCGGTGCCCAGCTCGGCGGCCGTCAGGGGATGCAGGTGGCGGGTGAGAGCCCGCCCGGCGAGCAGGTTCACGCTCCCCCGGCGCAGCTTGCGGGCGCTGGATCCGGTCAGGACGAACCGGAGGCGGCGCGACTCGATGAGCCGGTGCACCTCGTCGAGGAGCGCCGGGGCCCGCTGGACCTCGTCGATCACCACCCAGTCCCGATGCGCGGCCGGCACCAGCTCCCCGAGGAGCTGCGGGTTGGCGGTGAGGCGCGCGTAGAGGCGCGCGTCGAGGAGGTCGAAGGTCATGGCGCCGGGGAGCCGGGCGCGCACCCAGGCGGTCTTCCCGGTCCCGCGCGGACCGAACAGGAAGAAGCTCTGCCGTGACGGCCCCTCGAACAATCGCGCATACATGATTCGTATCTATACCACAAAAACGAGTCTTCGATGCGTAATTGTCCAAGGAGGCCGAGGCGCTCGCGGCCGCCGCGGGCCCGTGCCCCGCGTTGAGACTCCGACGCCCGATCTTCGACACCTGCCGCGGCGCTGGCCGGGCTGGTCCGCGCAACCCCGCGACTTGACGCGGCGCATCCGGCTGGCATCCCCCTTGCTTTCCTGACCCGCGTGCTGCGCGCGAGCACCGACTCGCCCGGGCCCACCTTGAGCCGACGGTCGGGTGGGCGTAGCGTGGGCTCTGAGGGAGCGCGCGAGGAGGTCGACATGCTTCGTTCCTGGCAGAGGCTCGGTGCCGCCCCCGTGCAACCGGCATGGCTGTGCATGACCGCGCTGCTCCTGCTCGCGGCGGGCTGCGATCCCTGCCTCAGCCTGATCGGGGACTCCCGAGCCCAGGCCGAGGCCTGCTACGCCCGCGAGGGGGCGACGTGGGCCACCGCCGGCGGGCACCACGTGGGAACGGACTACTACTCGGTGAGCTGGATGGACCACTCCTTCGACACGGACAGCGGCCTCCTGAACTGGTGCCCCGACGACTACTGGACCAGGACCATCCTGATCTACCGGCACGCGTCGGGGGAGGTGGCGACCACGGGCGCCGCCGACGAGGTGGTCTATTCCCTGTCGATCCGGTGCGAGGACAACTGCCAGATCCTCGCCGAGGACTACCTCGCGGAGCGCGAGCGGCACGAGCAGGGCAGGCAGCCGGTGCCGGGTGTCGGCTTCGGCTGCGGCGGCATGCCGGGGCTGTTCGAGCGGCCGGCCGACGAGGTGCGCGCCGAGGCGTGCTATGCGTCCGCCTACTGTCCCCTCGGCACGCTCTGCACCACGGCCCAGGCCGGGTCGGAGTGCCCGCCGTCCGGGAGCGTGTGCGTCACGCCCGGGAGCGTGGCCCCGAGCACCGATCTCGACGCCGATGGCGTCGCCAACTGCGACGACCCGGACCGGGACGGCGACGGCCTCGACGACGCGGCCGAGGCGGCCGGCAGCGCCGGCATCCCCACCGACCCGGCACTGCGCGACTCCGACGGCGACGGCCTCGACGACGGCGCCGACACCCTGCCGCTCGGCGACCTCTGCACCCAGGTCCTCTACGCGGACTTCTTCGGGCAGGCCCCCGGCCCGGAGTGGTCCACGGTGGCCGGGACGTGGCGCTCCGCGATCGGGGAGACGTACGCCAGCGGCGATGCCGCGTGCAGCTCCATGACGTGGATCGGCCCACGCGAGTGGACCGACTACACGGTGGTGACGCGGGTGCGCGTGGACGGGAGCGGCGACGTGGACGCCGGCCTCATCTTCCGCATCCAGGGGGTGAGCGCGACGAACGACATGGGCCAGCACTACTACGTGGGGCTCAGACCGGGGACCGGGCTCCGGGCCATCCTCGGCACGATGAACGGCGGCTGGCTGAAGACCGGCGATGTGTCCGTCGCGAGCCCGGCGTCCGGCGCCTGGCACACGCTCGCCGCGCGCGTGCAGGGCAGCCTGATCGAGATCTTCGTCGACGGGGCCAAGGTGATGGAGCGGACCGACGCGACCTTCGGGTCGGGCTCCGTCGGCCTGCGCAGCTGCCGCACCACCGCCGCGTTCGACTACCTGGTCGTGTGCCAGTAGGACTGGCGTCTTCCCAAGGCGCTCGGATTGGGTTGCGCGCCTCCTGGCCGCCGGCCTACCATCGAGAGGTGAGCCGGCTACGGAGCAGGCTGTCCCTCCTCATGGCGGTCGGCCTGCTCGGCGGCTGCGGCGGCAGTGGGATCGAGATCGGGCCCCACGCCGATGGCGGCGGCGACGCCACCGGGCGCGAGGACGCGAGCGGCGCGGACGCCAACGGCCAGACCGACGCCCCGTCGTGCACCGACGGCTACCGCGACGGCGCCGAGACCGACATCGACTGCGGGGGCGGCGCCTGCCAGCCCTGCGACGACGGCTTCCACTGCCTCGCGGACGGCGACTGCGCGAGCGGCCACTGCGCGGCGCAGCGCTGCGTCCCGGCCCCCTGCGTGAACGGCACGCGTGACGGCGCCGAGACCGACGTCGACTGCGGCGGCGGCACGTGCGCGCCCTGCGAGGAGGGGAAGGCCTGTGGCGGCGGGGCCGACTGCCTCTCGGGCGTCTGCACCGGCCAGCAATGCCAGGCGCCGGCCTGCGACGACGCGGTCGCGAACGGCCAGGAGAGCGACGTCGACTGCGGCGGGCCCGTCTGCCCCGCGTGCGCTCTCGGGAAGGCGTGCCTGGTCCCCCGTGACTGCGGGAGCCGGAACTGCGTGGGCCTGGTCTGCGTGACGTGCGTCAACGAGACCACCTTCAGCTGGGAGGCGCCCAACACCAACCTCGACGGGACCTGCCTCACCGACCTCGGCGGCTATCGCCTCTACTACGGGGAGACCGCCGGGTTCTACACGGAGGTGCACCTCGTCGATCTCACCAGCACGGCGTGCGTCGACTCGGGCACGAGCAACTCGTGCGGCGCCATCATGACGTGCACCTACCACGTGTACGACCTCCCCGCCGGCACCTGGTACTTCGCCATGACGGCCTACGATCTCGACGGGAACGAGAGCACGTACTCGAACGAGGTCTCGAAGACGATCGTCTGCGAGTAGGCGACTCGTGCCCCCGCGGGGGGGCGGGGGTCGCTCGGTCGATGGTCGAGAGTTGAAGGCTGAAGGGGGGCGCGGGGGGCCTACGGCGACATCTGGACCCAGAGCTCGGTCCACCAGACATGGGTGTTGTCCCACGTGCTCGCGCGCAGCTGGGCGTCGACGTAGCACTTGGCGTGGGCGCCGCTGCCGCACAGGACGTAGTCGTCGATCGCGAGGACCCAGTTCTCGAAGAAGGCGGGCCGCGCGTCCGACGTCCACCCCACGGTCTGGTCGGCCAGCAGGTCGTACTGCCCGGTGTTCCAGTTCCAGAGGTACATCTCGGCGCCGTCGCCGAACGACGAATCGTCGTAGCCGTACACCTCGAGCTTCATGCCCGTCACGCAGGAGAGGTGCTCGGCCGCGAACTCGACGAACATCTCGGCCGTCCCCTCGCCCGCCCAGCCGCCGGAGCTCAGCAGCACCCAGTCAAGGCCGTTGTCGGGGTCCGGATTCTCGTACACGCCGTCGAGCCACATCTCCGCGCCGTAGCGCCACCCGATGCTCATCTCCCGGGAGCGGCACGCGTCGACGCCGCAGTCGGGGTCGGCTCCGTCCGGGCACCACGTGTCGCAGTGGCCGTCGTCCGAGCAGGCCCAGTCGTGGAGCTCGCAGTCGGGGTCGCAGGCGCAGGTCTCGTAGCTGTCCACCTCGGCGGCCTCGCAGTACTCGTTGTAGTCGCAGGCGCAGCCGCAGTCGGGGTCCGCGCCCGCCGGGCACCAGCTGTCGCAGTACCCGTCGGACACGCACGGCCGCTTGCCGCCGGAGCAGTCGGGGTCGCAGACGCACGCGGTGGTGCTGTTGGGCGCGGCGGGCTCGCAGATGCCCGTGGTGTAGTCGCAGTCGCACACGGCCGCGCACTCGCCGGCCGAGCAGGTCTGCCCGTTCGGGCAGTTCGTCTCGGGCCCCCACTCCTTGCACGTGTCGGAGTCGAAGTTGCCGCACACGCGGTAGGCCGTCCCCGACGTGGTGCACTCCTTCGCGCCGTTGGTGGTGCACTCGTCGGTGCAGGTCGCGCTGCAGGTGCCGTTCGAGCAGGTCTGCCCGGTCGGGCACGGCGTGGTGTCGCTCCACTCGAGGCAGGGGTCGGGGTCGAAGTCGCCGCAGAGGCGGAACCCGTCGGTGCTGACGCACTCCTTGGCACCGGCGGTGCACTCGTTGGTGCAGGCCGCGCTGCACACGCCGTTGGAGCAGGTCTGGCCCGTCGGGCACGGCGTGACCGGCCCCCAATCGAGGCACGCGTCGGAGTCGAAGTTGCCGCACGAGCGGAAGCCGTCCCCGGAGCACTGCTTGGAGCCGGAGGTGCACTCGTCGACGCAGGTCGCGGAGCACTTGCCGCCGGAGCAGGTCTGCCCGTTCGGGCAGTTGACCGCGGCGCCCCACTCGCGGCAGCCGCCGGCCCCGTCGACGCAGGCCTGGGTGCCCGAGCCGTCGACCGTGCACTTGATCGACCCCGCCGCGCACGCGTCGGTGCAGGCGGTCTCGCAGGTCCCGCTGGCGGCGTTGCACTTCTGACCCGACGGGCACGCCTGCGTGACCTGCCACCCGACGCAGCCGTCGCCGTTGGTGTCCCCGCACAGCTGGAAGCCTCCGGTGACGCAACGCCGTTCGTTCGCCGTGCACTGGTCCTCGCAGGCACCGGTGTCGGGCCGGTTGGTGGCGTCGTATTGCCGACCGGTGTCCTGGCCGCCGTCCTGCTGGGCCGGCGGCGGCGTGGTCCCGTTGTCACCGCAGGCCGCGAGCAGCAGCCCGGCTGCCACGACCAGCACGAAGCGAGCACGCATGAGATCCTCCCTCCCCGCTTGAGGCGACGCGGCTCCCCGAACTCCCGCCGCCGCCCGCGGTGTCTGGCCATAGTATCACCGCCGAGGGTGGCCGCCAACGCGAGTGCGCCAACGCGAGTGCGCTCACACGAGCGCGCCCACGGGCCCCTCCGCGCCGACGCGACCGGCCGACCGGCCATCGCCGGCGTGCATCCACGCCCGGTTTGGAGGAGAATGCCCGCAGCTTCGCGTTCGGCGGTCCGTGGGGCTCGCTCGGCCTCACGATCGGCCTGCCCCTCGTGGTGTACTACCTGTGGGTCTGCATCGTGGACCACGGCGGCGCGCTGCTGTGGCCCCGCTCGGGCGCCGACCTCGTCGATCTCGTCCGCCGCGTGCCGCTGCCGACGCCGCGGTCGGTGGCCATCTACGGCGCCTGGTTCTGCCTGCAGGTGCTGCTGCAGGTCTTCGTGCCCGGGCCGTGGAAGGAGGGGCAGCCCATCCCCGACGGGACCCGCCTGAAGTACCGGATGAACGGCTGGGCCTCGTGGTGGATCACGTGGGCCCTCGTGATCCTCGCCGTGGTCTCGGGGCTCCTGCCGGCCACGTTCCTCTACGACGAGTACGGGCCCCTCTTGAGCACCGTCGTCGTCTTCGCCTTCGCCTACAGCGGCTACCTCCACTGGCACGGCCGGCGCCACGGCCGGAACGAGGCGGTCTACGGGAACGTCATCCACGACTTCTTCATGGGCACGTCGCTGAACCCCCGCGCCGGGCACTTCGACCACAAGCTCTTCTGCGAGGCCCGGCCCGGCCTCGTCCTGTGGGTCATCGGCAACTTGTCCATCGCGGCCAAGCAGTACGCGCTCCACGGCACCATCTCCACGCCCATGGTCCTCGTCTGCGTCTTCCACTTCTTCTACATCGCCGACTACTACTTTCCACGAGGAGGCGATCCTCACGACGTGGGACATCAAGCACGAGAACTTCGGCTTCATGCTCTGCTTCGGCGACCTCGTCTGGGTCCCCTTCACCTACACCTTCCAGGCGCTCTACCTCGTCAACCACCCGCACGGCCTGCCCTGGTGGGGCACGGCCGGCATCGTCGCGCTGAACGTGGCGGGGTACGTCGTGTTCCGCTGGTCGAACATCCAGAAGCACCGCTTCCGGTCGGACCCGTCGCGCCCCGTGTGGGGCCGCCCCGCCGAGTTCATCCGGACCAGGCGCGGCACGCTGCTGCTGCTGTCGGGGTGGTGGGGGAAGGCGCGCCACATCAACTACCTCGGGGACCTGATGATGGCCCTGGCGTGGTGCCTCCCCTGCCTCTTCGGCAGCGTGGTGCCGTACTTCTACATCATCTACTTCACGATCCTGCTGGTGCTCCGGGAGCGCCGCGACAACGCCATGTGCGCGTCGAAGTACGGCGACGATTGGCAGGAGTACACGCGCCGGGTGCCGTGGCGGATCGTCCCGAAGGTCTACTGACCGCGCGGCCCGGCGTCAGCCTCGCGGGGGCACGAGCCGCCCGCCGTCGCCGACGCGCGGCGCCTGCGAGGCCGCTGGCTCGCCGAAGTCGTCGGACCCGGCCGCCGCCCGCGCCGCCGCCACCTCGGCCTCCACCTCGCGGCGCGTGGCCTCGGCCTCGCTGATGTGCAGCATCGCCGCCGCCAGCGCCGTGAAGCCCCAGATGTAGCAGTTCAGGCTGATGTAGGCGAAGCGGTCGCCGAACATGTTGGCGACGAAGCTCCCGATCCACATCATCGCGACCCCCATGCCGAGGCCGCGCCCGAAGGGTGTCTGCGCACGGTCGACCAGCAGCCACGAGGTGCGGAACCCCTTCCAGAACATGCCCAGCACCAGCACCAGGCCGATGAGCCCCATCTCCGCGAGCGTGCGGAAGAAGAAGTTGTGGGTGTCGAGCCGGATGCCGGTCTCCTCGCGGTGCTTCGGGATGTAGCACTGGTAGCCGACGCCGAGCGGGTAGCGGACCGTGCCGGCGAAGGCCGCCCAGGTCCAGAAGTCGAGGCGGTGCGCGGCGCTGTCGTCCATGCCGCCGCCGCCTCGGCTCGTGACCGAGCTCGGCATGAGCGCGGGCGCCGCGACCAGGAACAGGACGAACCCGATCATGAGGGCGCGATTGCGCCGCGCCCCGAGGTAGGCGACGGCGGCGGCCACGGCCAGCCAGGCGCCGCGGCTCAGGCTGAACACGGTCCCCCACGCCAGCAGGAGCGAGTTCGCCACGAGCAGGAGCCGCCACTTGAGCGCCTTCTTCCACGCGACGATCAGCCCGATGAACACCAGCAGCGCGTTCGCGTAGAACGAGGCCATCTCGTTCGAGCCGAGTTGGATGAAGACCCCGGTGATGCTCTTCAGCTCCCACGAGAACGACTTGGCCTGCGTGCCGCTGTCGCGCCGGTCCTGGTAGAAGTGGACGATGAAGGCCCCGGTGCCGCACCGCCAGTTGGGGAGGCGGATGACGCCGGGCCCGCTCTTCGCGGCCGCCTCGAGCTTCTTGCCGTCCTCGTTGACGACCCGGAGCTTGTGCTCCCTGTCCACCACGATCCTCAGGGGGACGCCGTCGGGCCCCACGATCTGCACGTAGCGCGCGTGGGGCACGCCGGTCTTGGCCCCCTCGGGCCCGTCGCCCATCACCTCGTCGACGGCGAAGCGCTGGTGCCGGGCGAGGATCTCGGTGGTGTACTGGTAGTAGTAGACGCCGATGACGTACGGGATCATCGCCGCCATGCACAGGAGGAGCGTCTTCACCTTCCGCTCGTCGCGCAGGGTGGCCTGCGCCACGAAGAAGATGACCATGCCGGTGATCTCGTCCTTCCAGTGGATGAAGCGCTCGTCGGCCAGCGACAGGGGCAGGCCGACCTGCGGCGTGAAGACGGCGCCGTAGAAGAGCGCCAGGAACGACCACGCCAGGTAGAGAGCGATCCAGCGGTTGAGCGGGTTCTTCGGGACCAGCGGCAGGCCCTTGCGCTTGCAGTCGACGACCCAGCCGACCAGCAGCGCCACCATGATCAGGTTCTGGAAGTTGATGCCGCCCGGGTACTTGGGCAGCTCCTCGGTCCATGTCTGGATCGGCAGGATGCAGACCGCGAGGGCGATGAGGTAGACCATGGACGCCCGGATTCTACCTTTGCCCCGCGGCCCCGGCGCCCGGATTCGGCGCTGGACGCGACGTCCCCGCGCCCTCGCCCTGCCCGTGGTCCGGGGTCGCGGCGAGCGCCGCCCGGATCGCGCTCGCGGCCTCGTCGTACGCCACCGGGTCGTGCGACCACGCGCCGCGGCCGGGCTTCTTGCGCCACGTCGGGGCGGCGTGGTCGGCGCCGGGCTCGAAGACGTTGAGCGCCTGTGGCACGAGCGCGGCCGCGTGGCGCTCGGCCGCCGCCGGGTCGCGCTGCGCGAGCATGGTGAGCAGCGCGTGGTCCTGGCTGCCGCGGCGGAAGGCCTTCATGCGCAGGGACGCCACCGGGCCCTCGGCCCCCAAGCCGGGAGCGGGGTAGAAAAGCGCGCCGTCCCCGTTGTAGGCCGACTGCCGGCCGCGGTAGGTGAGCGCCACCTGTGCGATCGCCCGCGGGTTGCGGTGACCGTGGCTGGCGGTCTCCCAGTGGGTCGCGGCGTAGTAGAAGACGCCGTCGGGCTTGTATCGGTGCGCGATCCAGCCCCAGGTGCGCGGGCCGATGGCCTCCGCGTCGAGGCGCACGCCGCCCACCCAGGGCTCGTGGTCCTGGTAGAACCACGCGCGGCCGGCGGGCCGCACGCTGTCGATGGCCCACCGAGACCCCGGGTTCGAGGCCGCGGGGAAGTAGTACTGCGCGGGCATGGCCCAGATGACCGGGAGCTTCGGCGCTGCCGCCGCGATCTGCCGGCCCAGCTCGGGACCGCAGCGTTTGCGCGCGGCGCGCCCGTGCTGCGAGTCGACCGGATCGATGGGGAACGGGTGCGCGGTCATGAGCAGCGTCAGGCGCTCGCCGCCGGCCTTGGCGACGAGGCCCGCGAGGCGCGCCACGCGGCCGTAGTCGCACAGGCTCGGCTCGTCCACGGGGTAGACGAGGATGCGGCCCTTGTGCCCGAGGCGGTGGAGGTGCGCGGCAGCCGCGCGCAGGCGCGCGACGAACTTCTCCTCCGCCGCCGGGTCCGCGGCGGGCGGATCGGCCTGGATCTCGAAGAACCGGGCCGGCCGGCCGTCGGCGAAGGCGGCGCCGGTGAGCAGCGTGCCGTACGTGCGATCGAAGAGCGCGGGGTCCTCCTCCGGGTCCACGCCGCGCACGATGACCTCGGCGCCGTGCAAGCGCGCCATGCGCACGTAGTCGCGGACCGTCTCGAACCGGGCTTCGGGGGTCGCCCCCTCCAGGCCGTGGGCGATGGCGATGTCGTCGGGGTAGAGGCGCCACACCATGTCGAGCGTCGGCGCCGGCGGCAGGGTGACGCCCTTGACGTCGACCTCCAGGTCGAGTCGCGCCGGCTCCATTCCCTGCGCCTCGACAACGACATGCCCCCGGAGCGTCCCCACGGGCGCGTCGCGCGGCACCGCGACCTCGAGGTAGAACCCCTGCGTGAACTCCTCGTACGCCTCGAACCGGAAGCGGTCGCCCTTCACGAACGCGGGCCCCGCGTCAACCTTGCGTGTCGGTCGCTGGAAGGACAAGCCGTCCAGCCCTTCCCCCTGAAGGAGCACGATGTCGTGAGCCTCGTCACGCACGCGCCTCTCCGCGCCGAACGTGCGGCCCCCGTCGGCGGAAACGCGGAATGCGTTGGTCGACATCATCTCGACCACGTAGTTGCGATTCTCCTTGCCCGTGTACGTGCCCGCGGCGAAAACGGCGCCCGCGCCCCCGTTGCGAGGTGACGGAGCGACTGCACCCAGGCGCGAAGCGAGCCTGCACTCGCCCGTGGGGATCGGCGTCAGGATGTCCGGTACGTCCCCTGGCTCGCATACGCCAGGAATCGGGCCGTACTCATTCGCGCTACGGCGGGCGACCCGGATCAGCGACTCGAGTGATACCGTCACTAGGACCGTCGGCAGCGAAGCCGAAACCCGCGGTATCAGCGGCGCGCCGACGGCATCGACGAGGACGTGCACACTCACGCTCTCGCCGCGGGCCGCCTCCAGCCGGATCCGTCGCGCCGCCGCGTCCCACACCGGGTTGCGGTTGCGGTAGTCGGGGAAGCGCGCCACGAAGGGGCTGGGGCCGCCGCACTGCGCGACCGTGGCGTCCGGCCGGACGCGCACCCCCTCGGGCACGGCCCAGACGCGCAGCGCCCCGGGGGCGACGACCGTCGGTCGAGGCGGCGTGCCGGGCGGCCGGGGCGCGTCGTCCTCGTCCGGGAGCCCGGGCGGGCGCGGGCGGCAACCGGCCGCGGCCACGACGGCCAGCGCGAGGGCGACCCCGCGCGCGACTCCGAGCGCACCGCACCGGTCCCCGCGTCGGGAGCGCACGAGGGAAAGATAGCAGGTTCGCCGCGACGGCGTCAGCAGGAGGACGCCTGGCGACGTCCTGACCGATCCCCTCATGTGTCCCTGGCCCATCCGTTCCCACGCACGCGTGCCGCGGGCTCACCGCGTGCCGCGCCGGACCCATCCCCTCCCAGATCGCCGGCAATCGCGGGAAGGATGCCCGCCCATGCCCTTGGGAGTTGCCGCAAGTCGGCAAGCCTGAGAGGGATGCACCGCGGCGTTCGGCGGGCAGCGCGGCGGCATGACGGCATCCCACATGACAGCATCCCACTGGCATCCCACGCCCAGGCTCGGCATACTGCGGCATCCGGAGGCACCGATGGGACTCTTGAGCAGCCGCCGCATCACCCGCGCGATCGACGTCGCCTACGACGCCCTCGACAAGGAGCAGGACGAGCCCTTCGCCGTCATGGGCGAGCTCGACGACGACGAGCGCCTCCCGGCGCTCCTGGGGCTCGCCGAGCGGTTGGTCGACGAGGAGGCATACGACCACGCCCGGCTCGTGGTGGAGCGTGCACTGGAGCTGGCGCCTGACTCGTGGGACGCGCTCGGGTTGCTGGTGCAGGCCGAGCGCCACGACCCCGAGCGCCGGCCGCAGGCCATCGCCGCGCTCAAGCGGCTGCTGGCCGCCGATCCGGGCAACGCCGACGTGGCCGCCGACCTGGCGATGATCCTGACCGAGAACGAGCAGGCCGAGGAGGCGCTCACGCTGCTCCGCGGGCTCGAGGACAAGCAGAGCCCGGTGGTCATCCTCCGCACGGGCGAGGCGCTCGTGGCCCTCGGGCGCCACGAGGAGGCGCTGACGGCGCTGGCCGAGGTCCGCGAGCTGTACAACTACCGCCTCAAGCACGGCATGCTCCACGGCGACGCGTACGAGATGCGCGAGCACATGCTGGGGGCGGCCCGCCTCTTCCAGCAGATCCAGGAGGAGCTGCACGGCCGCGAGGCGGTGGTGACCGGGGCTGCCGACACCGGGAAGCACACGGCCGACGAGGAGGTCGACTTCGTCCGCCTGGGTCACTCGCTGATGGCGGGCTCGCCGCGCCTCGCCCGCGATCTGGAGCTGCGCTCGCCCCAGGTGACGATGGAAGCGGCCGAGGGCCGCCTCGAGGTCGACGACCAGGACGCCGGCGCCCTCGCCCTGCTCGGGTCGGCCCACCTGCGCCTCGGCGACCTGGAGCTGGCGCGCCTCCGCTTCGAGACCTGCTGCGCCGCGAACCGCAAGTACTTCGCCGGCTACCTGGGCCTGGGCGCGGTCGTCGACTGCGCGCGCTACGACCTGTTCGCGGCGGCCGAGTCGCTGCCGGCCTGGCCCAAGAAGCTGACCGCCCCCGCGGTGGTCCCCGACTGGGGCGCGCTCACCGACCTCGAGCGTCGGGTGGTGTGGGCCTCGGTGCAGCCGCTGCGCGGCGTGGTCGCCGCGCTCGCGCGCGCCGGAACGCGGGTGCGCATCCTGCCCATCGACGTGCGCGCCACCGATCTCGAGGCGGGCGCGGTCGCGCCGGCCGTCGTCAGGGTCGAGCGCCTCATCGACGTCGAGACCCCCGACGGGTGGGCCTTCGCGCGCGAGCTCGCGCGGGCGGCGCACGCGCACCTCCCGGCCGCCGCGCGCGCGCGCGCGGCGGAGCTCTACGCCCGCGCCCGCGAGTCCGGCTGGGCCGGCGAGGAGCACCCCATCGAGAACGACGCCGAGTTCCTGGCCGTGGCCTACACCGACTTCCTCCGCCAGCGGCACGGCCTGATGGAGTACAGGGAGCCCGACGAGGTGGGCCTCTACCACGACGTCATGGCCCTCTTTGCCGGCCTCGCGGAGCGTGAGACACTGGGGGGGTGATCCGGTTCCGCCACATCGCGATCTGGTCCGGGCTGCTCGTGGCGGTGGGCTGCGGGCCGGGCGGGTCCGTGTCCGGCGATCATGACGCCGCGACCGGTGACGCGAGCCCGGCCGAGGCCGGGGCCGACCGGGCGGGCCCCGACGGGTCAGGCGATGCGCCGAGCGACGGCACCACGGATGGCCCGGGCGCAGAGGCCGGCGCCGAGGGCGGCCCGGCCGATGCGGGGCCCGATGCCGTGGAGCACGACGACAGCGGCTGCGTCGTGGTGACGGCCGCCGCCGACGTGGACGCCTGGGCCATGCGCCCGCCCGCGGCCGGCTTCGGCGGCATCCTCGAGCAGACGAGCGGCGGCCACACCGACGTCTTCCTCAAGAGCCCGACCGACCTCATCCGGATCGGCGCGCGCCTCGACTGGGGCGGGACGGTCGTCTACTTCGGCCTCCCCGCCACCGCGAACTCGAACGTGATCGACGCGAACGACACGGGCCGCGAGCTGCAGATCGCCCTCTACGACCCCACGCGCGCCATGCAGAACTGCGCCTGGAACGCCAGCTGCCAGTCGGGCGGCACCCCCTGCGCCAACTCGATCACCTACCTCGGCTGGGACCCGGTGCAGGGGGGCGACGAGTGTGGTCACGGCGCCGCGGTCGTCTCCCACGGCCAGGTCGGCGACGCGCTGGAGGTCCTGGTCCGCCCGCTGCAGTGGAACCCCGACTGGAACGCCACCGACTGCCGGAACTCCGCGTGCGGCGCCAGCGGCGTGCCGGTGCAGGTGCTCTTCCGCATGCAGTTCCGCTTCGTGCGCGAGCATGTCGTCGAGGTCATGACCGAGGTGGTGAGCGAGGAGTCGATCAGCCACCCCGTCACCGGCCAGGAGTTCCCGACGCTGTACGTCGCGCACGGGAGCGGCGGCCCCGACCTCCCCCTCCTCCTCGACGCCTCCGGGACCGTGCACCCGCTCAACACGCCCGGCAACGACGGCTTCTACTACGACAACTTCACCTCGTCGGCGTCGTGGGTCACGTGGCAGAACTCGGCGCAGAACTACGGCGTGGGCCTGGCCCACGACCAGGGCCTGCGCGACTTCCAGGGGTGGCGGGGCGACGGGAGCACCGCGCCCTACTTCCACAACGTGCGGGCGCAGATCGCGTTCGGGCTGCCCGCGGGCGGCTCGGTCCGCGGCATCTCCTACCTCGCCCTCGGCAGCTTCGCCACGGTCAAGTCGGAGATCGAGGCGGCCCTCGCCGCGCGCGGCCCCTTCGGCGTCGTGGACGCCCCGGCGGCGGGCGCCGTGCACCACCACGGCGGCAGCCCGGTCACGGTAGCGGGCTGGGTGCTCGACACCTCGCACCTCGCCAGCGTCACGGTGCAGGTGGACGGCGCCACGGTGGCCACGCTCCCCGTG
>JACRCY010000428.1 GCA_016218785.1 Deltaproteobacteria bacterium | reverse complement strand
GCGCGCCAAGAAACGCTTCTCCGCCCCTACGACGCGGCTGATCAGAGATCATGCAGATCACGGGCCATCTCCGACGGGAACACGAGGGGTGGTCCACTTCTGGCGAGCCGACCCCTGGCGATTCTCGCGAGCGCCGTAGGGGTGGATGTACTCCGAGGAAATCGTGCTACCGTCCTCGCCCGAAGCCACGGCGAGGCGTCGCATGGGCAAGACGAGCAAGGGCGGGGGCAACAGTCGGCGGGAGCGCCGGAAGGCGCAGAAGAAGAAGCAGCGGGCTACCCGCCTCACCCGCCTCCGGGCCGCCGCGCAGGGCCTGCCGGCCCGCGGCGACCTGCCCGATGGGCACTGGATCGTGGACCTCTCGGAGTGGGAGGCGCGGTTCGACGAGGGCATGACGTACGCCCAGGCGGGAAAGCTCGAACGGGCCGAACGAGTGTTGCGCGAGCTCCGTGACGAGTCACCCCCCGACAGCCCGCTGCGGGCGCAGGCGGCGTGGGGCCTGGGGACCGTCTTCGCCAAGATGGACGACCATGACGCTGCCTACCCCTTGCTGAAGGAGGCCGTAGAGCTGGACGGCAGCCGCAGCGAGTTCTGGTTCAACCTGGGCATGGCCTGTCTCGACCGCCTGCATCCGTACGAGGCGGAGTCGGCCTGGCGCAAGTGCCTGGAGCTCGAACCGGACGACGAGATCGCGCGCATGGCACGCAACGCGCTGGAGGGGATCGAGAAGCTGACCCAGGCGCGCCTGGTGGCCAATCCCGCCGTGACCCACGAGTCGCTCCGGGAACAGGAGCGCGTCTACCGCGAGGGCGTGGCGGCCCTTGATCGACAGGACGCCGCTCGCGCCGCCGAGCGGTTTCGGGCCAGCTTGGCCCTCGACGACCATCACCACCAGTCGTGGGGCAATCTGGGAACGGCCCTGCTGCTGGCGGGCCGACTGGACGAAGCCGAGCAGGCGCTGCAGCGCGCCCTGGAGCTCGACCCGGACTACCAGCACGCGCGATCCAACCTGGAGGTCCTGCAGCGCGAGCGGGCGGCCGGGACGGGGGGCAGCCGGGTGGTGCTGGTGCCGCCCGCTTCTGGGTCGCGGTCGCGGAGTTGGTGGTCGCGGTGGTTGCAGCGGTGACCCGAATGTCGGTGACCGGGTATCGGGCTTGACCGGGTCGGAGTCTCCGGGCACGCTGGCCCCGACATGAACAGACCGCACACCACGGCTGCAATTGCCCGGCCCGGCCCTCAGGGTCTCGCCCTCGTCAGCTCCCGCGGGGCGAGCCGTCCCATCCTCCTCGTCCGTGGTCACAAGGTGATGCTCGACGCCGACCTGGCCGCGCTCTACGGCGTCGAGACCCGGGCGCTGGTGCAGGCCGTGAAGCGCAACC
This sequence comes from Deltaproteobacteria bacterium, assembly GCA_016218785.1. Classification (GTDB taxonomy): domain Bacteria; phylum Myxococcota_A; class Polyangia; order JACRCY01; family JACRCY01; genus JACRCY01. The sequence continues at coordinate 2,600 of JACRCY010000428.1, read as the reverse complement.
TCGACCGCTTTCCGGAGGATTTCATGTTCCAGCTCATGGCCGACGAGGTCGCAGGTCTAAGATCACAAACTGTGATCTTAGAGAAGGCTGGACGGGGGCAGCACCGCAAGTACCTCCCGTACGCCTTCACCGAGCAGGGCGTGGCGATGCTCTCGAGCGTGCTGCGGAGCGAGCGGGCCGTGCGGGTCAACATCGAGATCATGCGCGCCTTCGTGCGCCTGCGCGAGATCCTCTCGTCCCACGCCGATCTGGCCCGCAAGCTGGCGGCGCTCGAGCGGAAGTACGACCGGCGCTTCAGGGCGGTCTTCGACGCCATCCGTGCGCTGATGACGCCACCGGCGTCGCCGAAGGCGAAGATCGGCTTCCGCACGGAGTAGCCCGGCCCGATGAGCGACATCTCCCGCCTGACCGAAAAGCTCATCCGCATCGAGGCGCTCTTCGCGGGTGCCGCGACCGAGGGCGAGCGCGTCGCCGCCGCCGAGGCGCGCACCCGCATCATGAAGCTGCTCCAGGCCCTCGTCGCCGCGGAGCCGCCCATCGAGTTCCGCTGGACCCTGCCCGACGTCTGGTCCCGCAAGCTGCTGCTCGCGCTGCTGCGCCGCTACGACCTCAAGCCCTACCGCTTCCGCGGCCAGCGCCACACCACGGTCATGGTGCGCGCGCCCAAGAAGTTCGTGCAGGAGACGCTGCTGCCCGAGTTCCAGCAGCTCAACGCCGAGCTGCGGCGCTACCTCGACGAGGTCACCGAGCGCGTCGTCGCCGACGCTGTGCACTGCGACAGCTCCGATGCCGCCGAGGTCGAGGCGCCGCGGCAGCTCGGCGGGGCCGGGCGCGGGTGACCCGATGAACGCCGCTCAACTTCGACGCGATGTGGGACGATCCGGCCCGGATGCCATGGGCGCGCTATCCCGCCGTCTCGTTCGCAGTGGGGGTCCGCTGTCTGGGACCAACGCCGTCCGCTGACGGCGCCGAACAACCTGTGCAGTAGTCCACCTCTGGAGGCTCTCACATGCCGGCATCCTTCTTCGGCAACATGCGGCGAGTTGGCTTCAGCACCGGCGTCTCGAAGAACAAGCTCGCCAAGGCGATGGTCGAGATCCTCGTCCAGCTCCCCATCGGCACGGCCGAGCTCAAGGAGACGGTCGTGGCGCACCTGGGTCTGCTGGGGGCCATGTCGGCCACGCGCGACATCAACGCGGCCTGGGACCAGGCCAAGCGTCAGGCGGCACGGGAGCAACCGGAGCGGTTCATGCTCGACGGCAAGATCCTCCGCTGGGACATGGGCCAAGCGCGGCCGGAGGACCGGCGGCCGTCGGCCGCCTCGCTGCGAAAGCTGGCCGCCCTGGCCGCGCGTGAGAGCGTGTCCGTCGATGAGCTGATCGACCGCCTGCTGGCGGCGTACAGGACCCGCCGGCGCGGTTGACGCTCGCGCTCACGGGCCGCCGGACAGCTACCCCCAGTCCTCCCAGTCGCGCTTGTCGAGCCATGCCTCCGCCGTCGCGATGGTCGCCGCGGCGCTGGGCTTGATGGTGTAGCAGTCCCAGTCCCCGTCGACGCACGCGTAGAGGCAGGTGCCGTGGAAGGGGCCGTAGGCGCTGTACGACTCGAAACGGACGAGTGCCCGTCGCCGTTCCCGGTCCAACTCCGCGAGCTTGGGGGTCCGGTGCATCGAATACCAGTAGCGCGGCTCCGCCAGGACCTCGAGCGGCACGCCGAGGTCGCGGTGGAGCGCCTCCTGGACGCTGGTGGCGCCGCGCCGGCGCCGGGTGGCGAACGCGCCCAGCCCGTGGAACGTGCCGTGCCGGTCGCGCTCGAGGGTCCGCAGCACCACCGGCAGCGCCCCGCGCGCCGCCTCGCTCCACCCGGACCGCCAGGGCGCCTCGAGCAGCATGGTCACCCGGCTGAGCGGCGTCAGGCGCGCCATCAGATCCTCGTCGCCCCGCCAGAAGTACACCCGACCCCGCGCGAGCTGCACCTCCTGGACCAGCTCCCGCAACACCCGTGAGCGCCCCACGAACTTCTTGGTCGCGAGGTGCAGCTCGACCAGGCGGGCCGCCGGCAACCGCGCGGCCTTGGGCCGGGGCTGGTACTCGGGCCAGTCGTGACGCCAACCCATCAACGCCTCCTTGCCCGCCGCGCGGACCGCGGCCGCGGGCCAAACTCCATCTGGGCCAAAGGCCGTGGCGGCGGCATCAGGCTCGTGCGGATGTCCGCCTCGGCGTCCGCGAGCCTCATGCGACTGGTTGTACTCCGTCGCGGTCGCTCCGGGAAGGGGCTGGACGTGCTTCACACGGAGTTCGCGGATCGCGGTTGTGGGCAGGCCCGGGTTGCGGTACATGGCACGGGTGGCACGGAGACGGCGACCCCTGCGCCTGGACCTCGAGTGCACGCGGTGCGGCCGCACGACGTCGCACGAGGTCGAGCGGGTGTACTTACACCCCGACGGACCGCGTTGCCTCGCCGAGGGCTGGGACGGGGTGGTCCTGTCCCGCATCGCCGTCTGCGGGCACTGCGGTGCCGAGGACGAGTACCGGATCACACCCCAGGCACAGCTCGTGCTCAGCTGCCAGCAGATGCTGCTCGCGACGCGCAAGTCGCCG
>JACRCY010000434.1 GCA_016218785.1 Deltaproteobacteria bacterium | reverse complement strand
CGGGAGCGCCGGGTCCGCGCCATGGTGTAGCGGTCGCGGTACGGCGCGATCCGCTGCTCGTCCTTGCCGAACTTGAACTCGGCCGCGCCGCGGATGGTCTGCAGGGTCTTGGCGCACAGCGTGAACGCGCGATCGCGAAGCTGGAGCAGGTTCCGCTGGCTCTCGTCGAGCTTCCACTTGGCCGACATCGCGCGCGTCACCCTGGCCATCTCCTCGCACTCCGTGGCCCGCGCGCCCGGGTCGAAACCCTGCAGCTTGATCTTGGGGGCGTAGGTGCGGAGGAACGCCGCCAGCGCCTCGTGGTCCTGCAGCATGTCCGGGACGCCGTCACCTTCGCGGATCTTGGCGAGCTTGACGAGGGCGTCCTCGTCCTCGCGCAACGCCCACGACGCCGCCTTGAGCGTGTCGTCGCGCAGCGCGAACGCCGCCTGCTCCTGAATCACGAGCTCCTGCGGGCGACCCTGCAAGCGGGAGACCTGCCACTTCGCGTCGGTGGTACGCACGGCGCCAAGCTGCGCGTCAAGTCCGTCGATGAGGGCGGCATCGACGGACGCCTGGAGCAGATCCGCGCGGTCACGCTCCGCCGCGACCCGCAGCACTTCCCCTTGCTGGGCGAACGTGCCGATGGGCATGTCCGGCGAGCGCACCTCGCCGTCGGGGATCGCGGCGAGGGCGGCTTCGACCGCCTTCACATGGGCCTCACTCATGGCGACTCCTTCGGTTGGCTGGGTGTCGGAAACGCCGCCGCTGACCGGCGGGCCGTCAACTTGCCGAAGGCTAGTGCAGGTGCCGAGGCGATGTCAAGATGCCCCTGCGGGCCTGTCCCCTGCGGGCCGACCGGTGGACGGGCCTCCTGCGCGCGACGAGCGTCAGCGCGCACGCCAGGCGTGCGCCAGGGCGCCGACGGTGCCCTGCGCCGATGGTGCCGACGCTCGCCGCCGCACCGAGTCTGCGATCTCAGGCCCCAGAGCTGCCGGCGCAGTGGCGATTCGACGAGGACATTGGCGACCGAAGAGGCCTGCCGACCGGTAACCAAGTTGGGGACTTGCTCGGACAGGGTGCACCATGGTATCTGAACGAGGGAACGTAGCCGACGTGCTCGATGACGCTGGCAGTTGCACGAACGAGCGGGGAAGCGGCGACACCATGAGCTGTCCCAGGACCGCCCGCGGGGCCGTGCAGCTAACGTTGGCGCCTCCCGCAACCCAGATTCGAAGTGAGCGGGAGCTGCTAGGCGTCGCGCTCGGCCTGGGCGCGCAACGGATCCGCGGTTGGTCGGCCGACGAGGAGGCTCTGGTGTCCGCCATCCCGGTGGCCGCACCAGCACTGATCTCCCACGTGCGCGCGCAGATCGAAACCGGCGAGGATCCGCTCGGGGTGGCGTTCTGCTCGCTGCGCTCTCCGGTTGAGCGCCGCCCTGAGGGCGCCACCTACACACCCCTGTCGATCGTCAAGCCGATGCTCGCGTGGGCCAAGCGGGCGGGACGGCCTGACCGCGTCGTCGATCCGGGCGCCGGTTCCGGGCGCTTCTTGGTGAACGCAGGCCGTTGTTTCCCGGCGGCGCGCTTGGTGGCGGTTGAAGTGGACCCGCTTGCCGCAGTACTGGCGCGTGCCCATCTCGCAGCGGCCGGGTTGGGCTCCCGGTCGCAGGTGCTAGTGGCGGACTACCGCTGCGCGGATCTGCGCGACTTCGTCGGCTCGACGCTCTTCATCGGCAACCCTCCCTACGTCAGACACCATCTGGTCGGGCAGCGCTGGAAGGACTGGCTGACCAAGGTGGCGGCTGCGAGGGGCCTTCCGGCGAGCCAACTCTCGGGTCTCCATGTCTATTTCTTCCTGGCCACCCTGGAACACGCCAACCCCGGGGACTATGGGGTGTACGTCACCGCGGCCGAGTGGCTCGATGTGAACTACGGGGCGTTGGTGCGCAAGTTGTTTGTCGGAGGGCTGGGTGGAACGGCGCTGCACCTAATCGAGCCAACGGCGGTCGCGTTTCCCGACGCCATCACCACGGCGGCGATCACCTGTTTTCATGTAGGCGCCCAGCCCAAGTCCGTGAGGGTTCGGCGCGTTGCCGCGTTGACGGAGTTGGGCGCCCTCGACGCCGGTCGCAGCATCCGGCGGGAGCGACTCGCTACAGCCGACCGGTGGACCCCTCTGACCCGCGGCGCGCGGGCGATCCCCGATGGCTGCGTCGAGCTGGGCGAAGTGTGCCGCGTTCGGCGTGGCCAGGTGACCGGCGCCAATGCCTTCTGGATCGCTGGCGACCACTCGGGCGACCTGCCGCAGGGCGTGCTGTTCCCGACCGTCACCAGGGCCCGGGAGTTGTACCGCGCCGGGCGCTGCCTGGTAGACGCATCACGGCTCCACTGCGTGATCGACCTGCCGGAAGACCTTGACGCGCTGGAGCAGGAAGATCGGCACAAGATCGAGATACTGCTCCGGAAGGCACGCGCCGCCGGAGTCCATCGAGGCTACATCGCTCGCCATCGGAAGGCCTGGTGGTCGGTCGGCCTGCACGAGCCGGCGCCGATCCTGGCCACGTACATGGCGCGCCGACCGCCCGGGTTCGTACGCAATCTCAGCGATGCGCGTCACATCAACATCGCGCACGGGATCTACCCGCGTGAGCCCATGAGTGACCGAGCCCTTGCGGCCTTGGCGGACTACCTCGCTGCACATACCTCCGTCGCCGACGGGCGCACGTATGCCGGAGGACTCACGAAGTTCGAGCCGCGGGAGATGGAGCGTCTGCTGGTTCCCTCGCCGGAGTTCCTCGTGTGATCAAGGCGCCGACGTGGAGTCAGAAGCAGCTCGAGAAGGAGCGCATTGGCGCAATAGCCAACTTCCGCGCCGAGCGGATGCGCGAACCACTGGAGAAGTACCTTGAGGCGTTCGACCTCCGGCAGGGGCACGTCGAGGACCTGCTCGAGAAGCTGATCGACATGACGGACGTTGCCAGCCTCGACGATGACGTCATCGTCGAGGTCCTGAGCGACGAGTCACTGCTCCAAGCTTTCCGCTACCTTGCCGGGCCGCCTGTCTCGGCTGACGACCTCAGGGTGCTGGCCGACGCTCCCTCGCTGACGCCGAAGGCGCTCAAACAGCATCCGGCCATGGCGCGAACGGTCTTCGAGACGGTCTTGCAGGGACTCGACCGCCGCCGCTTCCCGTGGGTCACAGAGAAGCGCGAGCCGAGCGAGGCAGAGCGCCAGGCGGCCGTGGTTGCATCCACGGCCCTGATGGCAACCCAGCGCCTCGCCACCGATCGCAGGAACGAAGGGAAGGAGGCGCAGGAGCAGGCGGTCTTTCGCTCGCTGCGACAGATCGGCTTTCGGCGAGTCGCGGCGCGGGGCATTGCCACGCTCGACGACGCGCCGGAGCCAGGGGAGTTCTGCCCGGAAAGCATGCTCGGCGGGCGCAAGGCGGACGTGGTGGTCCGGCTCCACGACCGGCGCGTCCTGGCCATCGAATGCAAGGTCTCCAATTCATCGACCAACTCGATCAAGCGCCTCAACAACGACGCCGCGGTCAAGGCCGTCGCCTGGATCGAGGAGTTCGGCACGCGCCAACTGAGACCCGCAGCAGTGCTGTCCGGTGTTTTCAAGTTGCGGAACCTCGTGGACGCCCAGCAGCGGGGGCTGACGCTCTGGTGGGCGCATCGATTGTCGAAGCTGACGGACTGGATCGCGCAAGCGCGGCCGTAGTAGCCGAGGTCGGGGTCGTAGTGGCAGTGAGGAGGACGAGCATGCCTTTCCCGAAGCAGCGTGATCTCGCAGAGGCAATCCTGGTGCACCTCAGCCGCTCAGGGGGTACGGCCTCCATCGCGGAGATCGCCGAGGCTCTGGCCAAGCGGTTCAGGCTCAGTGACCAAGAGCTTGAACGCGAAGCACATGGGGAGTGCGAGTGGAAACTCCGACTGCGACAGGCGAAGCACGAGCTCGTGACGACGGGCAAGGTGGCTCGGTCAGGTCGTACGCGGGGACAGTGGTCGCTTAGGTAGAAGCGGCCCAACGCCGCGGCTAGGGCGCGGCGAGCCGCGCGCGCGCCTCGGCGGCGACCTTCTCGTCGGCGAAGCGCTGGGCGAGCTTCAGGACCCTGGCCCAGCGCACGCGCGCCTCGAGCTTCTGCCCGCCCCGCTCGAGCGCCGTCGCCAGCTGGAAGTTGGCGCCGTAGTGGTCGGGGTTGCGCTCGAGGATCTTGCCGAACAGCGCGGCGGCGCCCGCGAAATCCTTCCGGTGGTAGAGGGCGTCGAGCCCCCGATTCATGAGCACCTCGTCGGTCTCGGCGATCGGGGAGGCGGGCGCCGACGGCGCGAAGCGCCCGGCGAGGATCGCGGCCACCTGACGGGCGCCGCTCTCGTTGAAGTGGCAGTCGTCGTAGAAGACCGAGGTGTCCCGCTGCAGCCGCGCCGCGAGGTCGACGCACTCGACGTCGCGCACGCGGCACACGTCGAGGAGCACGGCGTTGTACCGGGCCATCCCGTCGGCGAGGGCGGCGGTCGCGTAGTACTCGCCACCCTGCAGCGTCCAGCCGAACCAGAGCAGGTCCTCGAGCTGCGGCGGCAGGTCGGGGCGCCACAGGACGGGCTGCGTCGCCAGCACGAGCCGCACCTTGCGGGCCGCGGCGGCGTCGACGATCGACTCGAGGTTGCTCCGGTAGTCGGCGAGGGCGGGGGCGAGATCGGGGAGCGCGGTCTTGCGGTCGGCCTGCCGCCGGCGGGCGCGCAACCCGACGAGGAAGCTCCCCTCGGGATCCTGCGTCAGCTCCTCGCGGGTGATCGCCGTCGGCTTGGCGCGGGGCCGCAGCAGCTGGACGATGCGCCGGCGCTCGAAGAAGGACAGCTCGTCCAGGCCCGCCGTGCCGCCGGGGAGGACCATGAACGCCCGCTGGTAGTCGGCCGGGGCGAAGGGGCCGCGCGGCAGGTCCTCCCGCTCCAGCCGCTGCTGCAGATCGTTGATGCCGACGAGGACGACGACGGCGTTCACCTCCGGGTGCTGCGCGAGGAGGTGGCGCACGTGCAGCACGTGCGCGCGGGAGGATTGGCCGCTGCGGCCGACGTTGGCGACCACGACGCGGCTCGCGGGCGAATCCAGGCGCTGCTGCATCAGGTCGGGCCAGGTCTCGGCCTGGTCGAGGAAGAGGCACTCGGTGGCGCTGCCGCCCACGGTGAGGATGCGGTAGGCGGGCTCGCGCCGCGGCGGATCGGCCCGCATGCCCTCCGCGTTGATGACGAAGCGTGAGCTGCCGCTCACGCCCGGCAGGTTCGCCGGCCGCGGGAAGAAGGTGAAGGAGAGGCCCGGCTGCCACACGCGGAACGCCGCCCCGGGCCGGAGCGGCAGCGCCACCTCGACCACGAGGAGCGCGAGGCTCACGCCCAGCAGGACCAGACACCCCTTGAGAACGGCCGGCCTCATCGGAGTCGACGAGCCCGATCAGAACAGGGTGTAGATGAAAGGGGCCGCCCCCGACCCCCCGAGCACGACGAGCAGGCCGACGAGCAGAAACACGATCAGCATCGGCACGAGCCACCACTTCTTGTTGCTCATCAAGAAGCGCCACATCTCCCGCAGGAGCCCCTGCGGCCTGGCCTTGATCTGCGATTCGAACTCGCTCCGTGTCACGGCGCTCACCCCGCTCAATACTGCCAGAAATACCGCTCGACCGCCGCGCGCCCGCGGCGGGGCACCCAGTACGACCTGGCGTCACGGTCGAACCGCAGCCCCAGCTTGTCGCGCCCCCAGAGGCGCATCGGCACGGCGAGGGACGTCAGGAAGACGAAGAAGAGGATGGCCACCACGACGTGCGACACCACGAAGCCGATCGGGTAGGTCACGAGGGCCAGCCCCACGAACACGGGGCGCAGCAGGCGCGGGGCGACGAGCCCGCCGAGCACCGCGAGGAGCGCGCCCGCCCCCATCGCGAGCAGCAGCGGCATGGTGACGATCGCCTTCACGGCGAGCACCGCACCGACTCCGCCGAGCGTCAGGGGCAGCCAGAGGAGGCCGAACCCGCGGAGCTGGCGGCGGGTCGGGTTCCAGTTGAAGGCGACGATCGCCACGGTGCCGCCTCAGTCGAGCCTGAACCGTTCGAGGTACTGCCCGCGATCGACCGCCGCCTGCTGGGGCTGCTCCGGCTTGAGCAGCAGGCAGCGGTCGAGGACCAGCACGTCCATCTCCGTGCCCATGAAGCAGCGATGGGCGTCCGCGGGCGTGCAGACGATGGGCTCGCCGCGGACGTTGAAGCTCGTGTTGATGATGACCGGGCAGCCGGTCTTCGCCTCGAAGCGCTTGATGAGCTCGTAGGTGCGGCCGTGGCGGTCGGCGTCGACGGTCTGGATGCGAGCCGAGCAGTCGACGTGGGTGATCGCCGGCACCGTCGAGCGGGGGAGCTTGAGCTTGTCGATGCCCTTGAGCGCCCGGTCCTTGCCGTCGGTGGGGACGCGCCGGTCAGCGTGCACTTTCGCGACGAGCAGCATGTAGGGACTGTCGAAGTCGGGGGCGGTCTCGAACCAGTCGCCGACGCGCTCGCGCAGGACCGCCGGCGCGAAGGGGCGGAACGACTCGCGGAACTTGATCTTGAGGTTCATCACCGCCTGCATCTGCGGGCTGCGGGCATCGCCGAGGATGCTGCGGCTGCCGAGCGCCCGCGGCCCGTACTCCATCCGGCCCTGGAACCAGCCGACGACCTTCTCGTCGCCCAGGAGGTCGGCGACGCGGTCGAGGAGTGCCTCGTCGGACTCGATGACCGTGTAGCGCGCCCCCGCCCGGTCGAGGAACGTGCGCACCTCGTCGAGCGTGAACGCCGGGCCCAGGAGCGATCCGGCCTGGCTGTCGCCGGGGCGCGGCCGCCGGGGCTGGCCGAGGAGCTGGTGCCAGGTGAGGAGGGCCACGCCGAGGGCGCCGCCGGCGTCGCCGGCCGCCGGCTGGATCCAGAGGCGCTCGAAGGGCCCCTCGCGGAGCAGCCGGCCGT
>JACRCY010000427.1 GCA_016218785.1 Deltaproteobacteria bacterium | reverse complement strand
GTAGCAGCGCTGCGCGCGGGCCTCGCCGTGGTGCCGGGTCAGGCCGAGGCGCTCCAGCAGCGCCGCCGAGGTGCCGAAGTCGTCCGCCAGCACCAGCCGTCCGCCTCCCCCGACGTAGCTGATGAACTTGTCCGTGTCGAGCTTGCCGCGGGGGTACAGGACGATGAGGGCGGTGTCGTCGCCGAGGTCGTCCCAGACGAGGTCGGGGCGCATCTCGGGCCTGAGGCCGAGGCCGCGGGCCAGCGCGAAGAGGTCACGCAGGCCGTTCCAGGTGCCGTTGTCGGGTCCGTAGTCGCCGTCGGCATCGTCGCCCGTGACGCCTGCTGCCGGCGGCGCGGGTGGCGCCGGCGCCGGCTGGCCGGACGCGGGCGCCGGGCCCACGGCCGCCCAGAGCGCCGTCGCCAGGGCCAGCGCCCGGGCGCGCAGAGCGGCGCCCGAAGGGCGAGCCGGCCGGGAGTCCGGCCGCGGGGGAGTGGGGACCCCGGCGGGCTCCATGTGGCGCGCGAGCGACGCGCGCGTGGTGGGCGGCCGCAGGCCGTGCCGAGGCCGCCCCCCGACCGATCGACGGGGCGAGGGGGCGGAGCCCCCTCGTGGAGATCGGCTGCGGGCCGTGCCGACGCGCGTCACATCTCCACCCGCAGCGCCTGGACGCTGCGCTCCAGCTCCCGCAGGGCCCGCGCCATCGGCGCCCCGGGCCGGAGCACCAGGAGGACGTAGTAGCGCGCGTCCACCGATTGGATCACGATGTCGAGCTGGTCGTGGTGGAGCATCACGATCTGCGGGTCGCCGTAGTGGAACGTGCGGAGCGCGGCGTTGACGTGGTTGAGGATCACTCCCCAGTGGGCGCCGAAGAGACGCAGGTCGAAGGTCTCGATGGCCGCCGAGGCCAGCGGCGTCTGCGCGTCCTCGGCACGGCGCGGGTCGGGGAACTGATCGACGGCCTCGCCTTCCCAGTCGGCGAAGATCGCGCCCAGGGCGTCGGGCACTTGGGCGAGCATGGCGCGCAGGATGGGCGTGAACGGGGTCTCGTGCATGGCCTGGCTGGCCTATGGCTCCGGGCCCGGGGCCGGGGCTTCGGCGCCGGCGGCGGCGCGCAGCCGCTCGGGGTGGGCCGCCACCTGGTGGCGCCCGCCGACCTCGTCGAGGAACCGCGCGAAGGCGGCGCGCTGCCACAGCGGGAACATCTCGCGGCGGATGGTGGCCAGCGCCTCGGCCTCGGGCGTGTTGCGGGCCGGGTGGAGCTCCACCAGGAAGACGACCTGCCAGCCGAACCACGTGCGCAGGGGTCCGGCAAAGGAGCCGGGCACCTTCAGCGTCATCACCGTCTTCAGCCAGTCGCGCTCATGCGGGGCGCCCGGGCCGGTGTTGAACCGGTCCACCCGGACGCCCTCGAGGTACCCGTAGTAGGTCTCGACGATGGCCCGGGCGGCCTTGGCGTCGGCGGGCCGCTCGGCGCGCCCGCGCTCGGCGAGCTCCTGGGCGGTGGCCCGCGCCCGCGCGTCGTCGGCCGGGGACGCCGCGCCCTTCCGCGCCGGGAAGAGGACCGTCATCACGTTGCGGATCTCGGGGTGCTCGAAGTGGCGGCGGTTGCGCTCGTACTCGCGGCGCACGTCGGCCGCGGGGATGTCCTCGGGCCGCGTGCGGGCCTCGAACTCCGCGCGCAGGAGCCGCCGCGCCAGCTCCCGCGTGCGGGCCTCGACGACCGCGGGGCTCGCGGCGAGGCCCCGCCGCGCCGCCGCCTGCGCCAGCAGCTCGAAGTTCACGAGGTCGTCGAGCGATTGGCGGGCCGCGAGGCCCGTCGCGCGGCCGTGCGCCGCGACGCGCGCGCCGGTGATGGGGACGCCGTCGACGGAGGCGACGACGACGTCTTCGGGACGGAGCCGCGTCACGGGGCCGCTGCTCTCGGGCTTGCGGCCGCCGCAGCCGGTCGCGACCCCCGCGAGGCCGATCGCGGCCAGGGCGAGCACGAGGGCGGGGAGGCCCCGCCGGAGCGTGGCCTTCAGGCGGCTCATTCCTTCTGCACCAGCGCGACGCGCGCCAGCTCCGCGCCGACGCGGATCACCGCGAAGCCGATGAACATGAGGATGATGGCCGCCACGTAGTCGCGCCGGGTGAGGAAGACCACGCACTCGTAGAAGAAGAGGAGGCTCCCCCCGATGAGCGTCACGGCCAGGATCTCGAAGAAGTAGCGACGCATACGCCTCGATTGACCGCCCGCGGGGCCGCCGGTTCCCTAACGGTAGCGCAGCGCGAACAAAGCCGCCATCAGGGCCAGGGCCACCAGCATCGTCAGGTAGAGGGTGAGACGCGGCCGCCGGGCCACCAGGCGCCGCCGGACCTCGAGGTTCTCGGCCATCGTGACCCGATCGCCGTCGAGGTGGATGGCCAGGGGCCGCACGAAGTAGACGAAGAAGAGCCCCAGCCACAGGGCCAGGGCCAGGAGCGTGACGAGCGCCGCCGCGACCGGCGCGGAGGCGCCGAAGGCGCGCTCGAGATCGGCGGTCGCGCGCGGGCGGTAGTGGACCGCGACGAGGAACGCCGCGGGGAAGAAAGCCGCGAGGATCGCGAGGGCGCGGTAGAGGCGGAAGCGCCGCAGCGACACCGGCGCCCGCAGGGGCGCGGTCAACGCCTGGACCCGCGCCGGCGCGGCGGGCGTGCCCACGGTGCTGCCCAGCCAGAGGGCGCCCCCCAGGTGGAGGAGCAGGGCCGCCGCGCAGGGGAGGAGGGTGGCCGGCGTGTAGACGGAGGGTCCGGCCAGGGCCGGCTCGAGGAGCGGCCCGACCAGCAGTGACGCGGGGAAGAGCAGGAGCAGCAGCAGGAGGCTGCGGCGCAGGATGCCGGCGGCCAGCAGCGCCAGCGCGAGCGCGCAGACGGCGACGAGGGTCCCCGCGCTGGCCGCGGCCGCGCGCAGGTAGAGCGCCGGCACCACCAGCATGGTGAGCCAGAGGTTGATGCCGAGCGCGGTCGCGAGGAGCTGGGGCGCCCGGGGGCGTATCGTTGCCGCCTCCGCCACGGTCAGTTCATCTCGTCGCGCCAGGGCTTGATGAAGTGGCCGATGATCTTTCCCTCGAGGTCGAGGACGACGCGGACCTCGGCCTCGCCCTTCTCGAACTCCCCCTTGAAACGATAGACGACGCCCTTGGGCGGCTTGCTGCGGAGCGCCGCGTGGAAGGTCATCGACTTGAACGCGCCGACCTTGCCCTTGACGAACTTGTGGGCGGCCTTCTGCCGCTCCTCCTGGTTGTGGGCGGCGCGGAACTCCTTGGTGGCCTCCACGCCGACCTGCGGGTACTCGCCCTTCTCCCACGCCGTCATGATCTTGTTGCCCCACTGCTCGGCGAAGGCCTTGTGGGCCTGGTTGATCTCGCCCGCGGGGATCTTCTCGAAGGTGGTGCGGTCGCACGCGCCGAGCGCGAGCGCCGCCGCGATGATCACGGTGAGTCGCGTCGCCAGCCTGCGGGCCGTGCTCCTGCTCGTTCCGGTCATCCGGTCCTCCCTGTGCGGTCGCGCCGCCCGGGGAGGAGTGGCGCCCCGGGCACGACCGTAGGGAACTCTACCGCCTTTCTGCGCGTTTCTGAAGCGGCGCCTTTCGCCGTAGAATCGAGGAGGTGTCCAGGCTCGCTCGCACGTTGAGTCGTCTCGCGCCGGCCGTCATCGGCCTCGCGGCCGCGGTCGTCCCCGCGCCCGCATGGGGCGCCCAGGCCACGCTGTCGTGGGACCAGGACACCGATCCCACGCTGCAGGCCTACCGTGTCCACTACGACCGGGACTCGGGCGCGCCCTACGCCGGCACCGACGCCGCCGAGGGCCCGTCGCCGGTGATCGTCCCGCTCGCGGCGCTGACCGATCCGGCGCACCCGTCCTTCACGCTCACCGGCCTGGACTCCTGCGTCCAATACTACTTCGCGATCCAGGCCGTCTACGCCGCGGGCGAGAGCGGCCTCTCCCCCGAGGCGTCGGCGGTGCTGGTCGCGGCGCCCGCCAGCGTGACCGTGACGCCGACGGGTGATCGCTCGCTGCGCGTCTCCTGGCCCGGGCCGCCCGCGGGCGACTCCGGCACGATCCCCACCTACCGCATCCACTACGATGTCGACGGCGGCCAGCCGTACGAGGGGAACGACGCAGCCGAGGGGGCCTCGCCGGTCGTGCTGCAGACCTCGACCCTGTTCGACCCGCTCCACCCCTCCCAGGACCTGACGCAGCTCCGCGCCGGGCAGACCTACTACGTGGCCGTGGAGTCGGTGTGCGACGGGGGCGCCGGCAAGCTCTCGGGCGAGGCGAGCGGCGCCACCGCGGGCCAGGAGGACGCGGGCACGCCGCCGGAGGACGGCCCGGTCGTGGAGGACGGCGGGGCTGCGGGCGACGGCCCGGGCCCGCCGGGCGACGGCGGCACCATCTACATCGACGCGGGGAGCTGCGGCTGCCGCGCGGCGGGCGCCCGGGCGGCGGTCGCGGCCCCCGAGGTGCGGCGAGGCCCCGGCCTGGCGTGCCTCGCGGCGGTGGCGCTCACTCGCTGGCGCGGGAGAAGGGGAAGGGGTCGCGGGCCCGCACCCCCGGGAAGCGACTGAAGTCCCGGTCCGTGGTGAGGAGCTCGCGGACGCCGTGCTCGACGAGGAGGGCGGCGATGTGGGCGTCGTGCACGAGGTTCCCCGAGGCGCGCCCGCCCTCGATGGCTTGCCGCATGTGAGCCGGGTGGGTCGGGCCCTCGCCGAGGAGCGTGAGCGACGGCGACGCGAGCAGCGACTCCACGTCCTCCAGCGCCACGGTCAGGTCGGTCGGGGGCGAGAAGATGCGCGGGTGCGTGACCACGCGCAGGAACTCGTAGATGCACGGCCAGGGGAGGGCCCACGGGGCGTCCCCCTCGGCCAGCTCTCGCACCAGCTTCGCCGCGCGGCGGTGGTTGGGCAGCTCCTGCCGCCGCGCGTACACGAGGATGTTCGTGTCGAGCGCGATCACCGCCGGCCCTCCATCAGATCGATCAGCGTATTCCGATCGTCCAGATCGACTCCCGGCTGGAGCCGGCCGCGCTCCGTCCGCCACGTGAGGGCGTAGGTCTGGCGGGCCCGAGCACGCGGCTCGAGGAGGGCCCGCAGGGCCCCCTCGACCACCGCGCGCACGGTGGTGCGCTCGTCCGCCGCCCGCCGCTTGAGCCGCCGGAACAGCTCGTCGTTGATGTCGATCGTCGTCCTCATGCATAAAAGCATATCACTACAGGCATAAACACTCAACCGCCGGGGGGACCGCCCGGTCCCGGATCGGATCCGGGCGGTGAGGGCTCGGGACGTGGCGGGGGCTAGCGCGCGAGCTGCGCGAGGGTGGGGCGGAGGAAGTGGGTGGCGTCGTGGGTGATGCGGCCGTCCTGGTGCAGCGTGAACAGGCCGATCTCGGTGCCGCCGACGCGGTAGCTGAAGCCGATCACGACGATGCGGGTGCCGTGGATCAGCATCTCGTCGTACCAGGTCCCCTGCGAGCCGCCGGGCGGGTAGGCGTCGCAGCGGCCCGTGGCCTGGAGCGTCGGCTCGCCGTGGTGACTCTGCTTGACGGAGAAGAGCCGGCCGCGCCGGAGGATCACGAAGTAGTCGCCCGCGGCCTTGACGATGGCGCCCTCGTCGACGCCCGCCTCCTGGTTGTTGGTGATCGAGTTGTCGGCCTTGCCGTCGCCGTCCTTCGAGGCCTCCGCCTGGGCGGCGTCGGCCGGGGCCGCGCTCGGGGACGCGAGCCCGGCGCCGTGGCGCGCGCGGCGCTGGGTCTTCTGCCGCTTCTCCCACGCCTCGCGCACGCGCTTCAGGTAGTCGTCGAACTCTCCCGGTGAGGAGAAACGATCGAGGCGCGCGTAGGCCAGGCCGTCCTTGCGGGCCACCGTGCCCGCGCTGCTGCCGCCGCCGCCACCTGCTCCGCCGCCGCCGCCAGCGCCGACGCCACCGGCGCCCCCACCACCGCCGGTGCCACCTGCGGGCGGCATGCCGTCGGCCTTCACCGCGCAGGCGACGCCGAGCGCACAGACGAAGAGCCCCAGGCCCAGGCGGGCCGGGGCGTTGCGAGACGGAAGGGTGGTGTGCGGATGTGGGCTCATGGCGCTGCTCCTCGGGCTGTGTCCGCGACGGGGTCCCGTCGCCGTTGGTCGTTGCCCCTACGAACGCGCGAGCCGCGCGGGCGGTCTGTCGCTCCATGCCGCGCGCGCGGCGGACACCCAACTCGCCTCCGGGGCGTGCGGCACCACAGACGCTCGGAAACCGCGCGTTCAGAGGGCGGAGGCGCCTGTTCCGGCCGTCGTGGGAGTGTTCAGATCACGCGGTGCGGCGCGCGCTGGAGAGCGCGGCCTCGGGGAGCAGGAGCCCGCGGACGGAGATGTCCTCGTCGAGCTGAGGCCAGTGGATGCCCACGCCGTGACCAACGAGGCGCCAGTCGGCGCGCTGCTCTTCGGTCGCGTCACGCAGGCTCGGGAACCACTCCAAGGGCACCACGAGGATGCGGCCGTCGTCCAGCGACACGACGAGGGCGTCGTCCCGGAACTCGAGGCGAGCAGCCCGCGGATGCTCAGGTGCCGAAGTGCTCATTCCATCTCTCCCTGAACTCGTCCCGGTGCTCGATGACCACCAATCTCACCTGGCGCAGCTCCCGGGCACTCATGCCCACCGAGTAGCGCAGGAGCCGCAGCAGGCGGCCGTCGTGCTCTGACTCCACCCGCAAGCCGCCGCCTCCGGCGGCGGACTCCCCCAGGCTCTGCCGTCCCGTCGTGCATCTTCGGACGTGCGAATCGGCTGGGGCAGGTCGCCAAGTGAGAAAGGAGTCACGCGCTCCGTCGCCGAGGCTG
>JACRCY010000426.1 GCA_016218785.1 Deltaproteobacteria bacterium | reverse complement strand
TAGCCGCCGTGCAGCAGCGCCGCCGCGAAGACGCAGCCGGGCTCGAGGGGGAGGGCCTCGCTGCGCGGGGGCTCCGCGCCGTGATGGTGGGTCACGAGGTGCACCCCCGCGGCTTCCGGGCGCATCAGGCAGCAGCACTCGAGGAACCGCTCGCCGTGCGCGAGGAGCGCGGCGGCCGCGTCCTCCGCGGTAGGCGCCCGCGCCATGGTCACGACCACCCCGGCGGCGTCCGTCGTCTGGCGCCGCCGCTCCAGGCGCTGCTCCAGCTCCTGCGCCCGCGCCTCGAGCAGCGTGCCGTAGACCGCCGCGCGCACGACCGCGAGGTAGTGGGCCGGCGCCACCAGCTGGGTCACCGTCAGCCCGAAGAGGTCGTGCAGCTCCTGCTCCCAGTCCTCCGGCAGCCGCTGCGGGACCAGCGCCACCAGCCCGTCGGCCTCCAGCCGGACGGGGCACAGGCGGAAGCTGTCGGCGGCCGCGAGCGGCAACCGCGCCGCGACGGCCGGGTCGGCCGTGCGCAGATCGGTCGGCCGCGCGGCGGGCAGGCCGGTGCTCTGCTCCAGCGCGGCGAGCAGGTCGACCTCGTCGACGAGGTCGAGCTCCAGGAGCCCCGCGTCGAGCGTGCCGCCGTACGCCTCGAGGTGCGCCTGCACCAGCTCCAGGCCGGCGTCGTCAAGCGTGCCCCCGTCGAGCAGCGCGCGGCAGAGCGGATCCATGTCCCCGACTCAGGCGTGCTCCAGCGTCTCGGTGACGACCGCGCCGATGGCGAGGGTGGGATCCACCTCCCGCTCCAGCTCCAGCGCGATCTGGTCGCGTGCCAGCAGCATGAAGCCGGCCGCGTTCACGTAGCGCGTTTCGACCGGCAGGGCCTCCACGCCGACGATCCGCTCGGTGGCCATCGCCTCGTCCCAGCCGAAGTACTCGCGGATGCGCCGCCGTAGCCGCTCGGTCAGCAGGTGGGCGCCGCCGCCGACGATGGCGAAGTAGTCGAGGCTCACGCCGCGCGCCCCGAGCGCGCCGACGTCGTTGCGGATGCGGGTCATGATCTCGTCGGCGAGGGCCTCGCACTCCGCGTCGAGCATGGCCTGGAAGTTGAAGACCCCGGCCCCCGGCACCTCGATCTCGCGCTGCCCCGCCGCGAGCCGCTCCATGATGCGCTGCTCCGGGATCTTCACCTTCTGGCCGCTCTTCTCGAAGATCGCGCGGCTGATGTTGCGGGTGATCGCGTGCAAGCCGTTCGGCTCCGAGTCGGCCAGCGTGATGTCGGCCTCGTTCTCCACCACCGGCAGGCGGATCCAGGTGCCGTGGCCCACGTCGACGACGTAGGTGTTGTACAGCTTCATCTGGAAGCGGGAGAAGAGCAGCGCCATGTACGCGCCGTAGGCCTGGAACTGGACGATCGAGAAGACCATCTCGATCTTCTCCTCGCGGACCTCGCCGGTGGCGAGGTTCTTGGCGCGGATGGACATCAGCTTGCGGTCGCCGTCCACCTGCAGGCGCCCGCGCACGTAGTCGAGCAGCTGCGACGAGGCGTGCTCGCCGGCCTTGATCGGGACGCCGAAGCCGAGCGCCACCCGCCCGAGGGGCCGCTGCCGCTCGATGCCCAGGAGGAAGAGGCCGGCCTGGAGGCCGAGGTAGGCGTCCTCGAAGCTCTGGACCACGCCGGCCTCGGTGTACCACAGCGGGCGCTGCGAGCTGCGCGTCATCGCGCCCACGTAGCGCCAGCAGGAGCGGGGCTCGTCCCAGAGCGCCAGGTTGCGGATCCAGCGGTGGTCGGTCGACCGATTCATCCGCCGCCAGCTCTCCTCGAGCTGGTCGGTGAGCGCGTCGCCCACGACCGAGGAGAAGCAGATGATGCGCTCGCCGTCGCAGAACTTGCTGGTCGACGTGCCGAGATCTCCTCCGACCGCCACGACTCCCTCGTACGTTTCGCTCATGGGTCTCCTCGTCGTTGTGGCCCCCCCCGCGCGGGCGGGGCGGTCTCGCTCTCGTCAGCCCCGGCCCCCCCCGCCCGGAGGCCGTCGCTCCTGGCGCAGGAGCCGATTCTCGGCCGTCAGTAGGGTGAGCGACCGTTGCAGGCTGCGGATCTGCTCGGCCAGACAGGCGCGCTCCTCTTCGCCGACGTGGAGCTCGTCGCGCGCGGCGGCGAGCTCGGCCTGGAGCGCGGTGACCTGCGCGCGCGCCTGGGCGAGCTCCGTCTGGGCCGTCTGCTGCGCGCGCTCGGAGGTCCGCTGCCGCTCGCGCAGCAGCGTGATCTCGCCCCGGTCGGGGAGGTCGTCGGGCGACGCCTGCCGGCGCGCCAGCTCCGCCAGCATCCCGTCGCGCTCGCGCTCCAGCCGGCGGCGTTGCTCCTGCTGCCGCCCGAGCTCGTCGCGCAGGGTGCGGCAGAGCGCGCCCAGGCGCTCGAACTCCGCGCGCAGCGGGTCCAGCGTGGTCGGCAGGCCGCGTCGCTCGGCCATGGCGCGCTCCTACCGCGGCTCCGGCCGGCTCCGGCCGGCGCGAGGCAGCAGCACGAACTCGGCCTCGAGCGGGCGCGCGAGCTCGTCGTCACCTAAGGGGACCGTCTCGTCCTCGACCGCCGCCCCGGGCAGGTGCTGGAAGCGCGCCTTCCCCCACTGCTGCCGCAGCCGCGAGGCGGCCTGGCGCCGCTCCGCCGCCGGCGCCGCGGGGTCGAAGTCGACGTCGAGCCCCGTGACCTCGCCCAGGGCCGCGGCCGCCGCGCCCCGCACCGCCTCGTCGTCGTCGAAGAGCGCGCGCATCAGCGGCAGCACGACCGCCGGATCGCGGCTGGCGGCCGCGGCCCGGACCGTCTCGAGCCGCACCCGCGCCTCCGGATCGCGCAGCCCCTGCTCCACCCTCACGCCGCGCCGCGGCGTCTCGCTCTCGAGGAGGGTCTGCAGGCTCGCCCGACGCACCTCGGGCCGGGGATCGTTCGCCGCGAGGGCGTCGAGCTCCGCGGGCAGCTTGCTGCCCCGCGCGACCGCGCGCACGCCGGTCAACCGCACGCCCGGGTCCGCGTCGCCGAGGGCCGCCTGGATCATGCGGTCGGCGCCCCACCCGGGCTCTACGTGGCGCGCCGCCGCGAGGATGAGCCGCCGCTCCGCCGCGGGCGCGCGCTGGTAGAGGGCCTCGAGGAGCGGCAGCGCGAGCGGCTCCGGATGGTCGCCCAGGAACTCGAGCGCCACCTGGCGGATCTCCGCCCGCGGGTGGGCGAGCCCGACGATCGCGCGCGCCACGCCCGGCGAGGCGGGAGCGCCCCGGGCCGCGAGCGCCGCCAGCGCCTGTCGGGCGACGTGAACCACCGGCGACGACGGGTCGATCGGCGGCAGCGGCGGCTCCGCGGCCGGGCCCGCCAGCGCGGCGCTGAGCGCGGCAGCCTCCCGGAGCAGCCGGTCGATGACGCCGAGCCGGTCGGCGAGCGTCCCGCTGGGCGCGCCGGCGGCCGTGGCCTCGAGCCGCTGCAGCCGCGACGCCAGCGCATCCAACCGCTCGACGACCGCCGTCCCGCGAGGCGGCTGGGGATCGGGCGTCAACGCCCGTCCCGCGGCCCGGCCGGCGCGGGCCGCCGATCCGACCGACCGCGCCACGAGATCGCCGGCCTGCCGCGACAGGCGCCGCAGGCGCGCGGCGAGACCGCTGCCGTCACCAGGGCTCACGTCGCGTCACCAAGCCCGAGCTCACGGCGCTTGCGCGCGACCAGCTCGCTGAGCGCCTCGGCGAGGTAGTCCCACTGGTCCCGCACCTTCGCCGCGACCCGGGAGTCGTAGGTCTTGCGGCTCTCCTCGAGCTGCCGCGACAGGATCTCCTGGAAGGTGCCCTCCCGCACGCCGCGCTCGATGAGGTCCTTGTGGTACAGGACCAGGTCGGCCACCATGACCCGAGCGATGCGCGCCGCGTTGCGGTGATCCGGGTCATCCTCCCACTCGGGCTGACGCGCGGCGCGCGGCGCGGCTGCCGTCCCGGCCGCGTCGGCCGGCGGTGCCGCGGGCGCCGGCGCCTGGGCGTCGTCCTTTCCGGTCGCGTCCCCGTCGGTGGC
>JACRCY010000425.1 GCA_016218785.1 Deltaproteobacteria bacterium | reverse complement strand
GTCCGGGGCCCGCCCCCCCCCGGCGGCCAGATGCGCATCATCGTGGACGGGCGCCTCTTCGGGCCGGTGAAGGTCGACGAGCGCGGGCAGTTCAAGGTGCCGATCGTGGTCCCTCCCGGCGGACGCGCCGTGGGCATCATGACCGACGCGGCCGGCAACTCGCGGCAGCGGGAGATCGACCTCAAGCTCCCGCCCTTCAAGCGCGTGGTGGCCGCCGCGCTCCCCACCGAGGTGCCCGCGGGGGCGGGCTCGCGCACCGAGATCCTCGCCAGCGTCGTGGACGCCCGCGGCCGGCCCGCCCGCGGCCCGGCGCCGTCGATGCGCGCCGAGCGCGGCACCATCGGGAGCGCGCGTCGCCGACCCGACGGCAGCTTCGTGGCCGAGTACGCGGCGCCGAGCGAGCTGGGGGCCGGCACGGTCGAGGTGGTCGTGGGTGGCGCCGGCGGCGCCGACCGGGTGCGTGTCAGCCTCCGGCCCGGGCCGCCGCACCGGCTCACCGTGACGCCGCCCGCCGACGGCCTCGTGGCCGACGGCGTCACGCCGCAGCCCATCCGCGTCGAGGTCCGCGATTCGGCCGGCAACCCCATCGACGACGCCCGCCTCGCCGTGTCGCTGCCGCACGCCCGCGTGGCCGCGGTGCGCGAGCAGGGCGGCGGCCGCTACGAGGTGCACCTGGTCCCGCCCCCCGACCCCGGGCCGGGGCGGGCGCCGCTCAGCGTCGAGGTGACGTCGGCGCCGCCGGGGCCGCCACGCCACGTCGCGCTCAGGCCCGTGGGCCGGCCGGGGCCGCGGGGCCTCGAGGTCGAGGCGTGGGTCGACGACGACTTCGGGAACCCGGTGCCGGCGGCGGGCGTGGTGGTGCAGCACCTCGGCCGCGTGGTGCGTGGAGTGACCGACGGGTACGGCGTGGTGCGCGAGCGCTTCGCCGTGATGGGCGATGCCCTCCACATCGACGCCCACCTCGCCGAGGTCCCGGCGATCCGCGCTTCGCTCGACCTCAGGCGCACCGCCGACGGCTGGCGCGTGTTCGCGCAGCCCGAGGCCAAGGCGCCGCCGAAGGCGGTCACCGCGCGCGTGGAGGTGGCGCTGCGGCCGTCCGCGCCCGTGGACCTGCTCGCCACCGTCACGCCCGCGGGTGGGATCGGCGCCGGCAAGACCGCCCGCGTCCTCGTCCGCGCGCGCGACCCGCGCGGCGCGCCGCAGAAGGGGCTCCGGCTCCTGGGCCGGGTCAGCGCCGCCACCCCTGGCCTGCTCCCCGGCGCCACCCTCGGCCCCGGCTCCGAGCAGGAGCCCGGCCTCCACGCCTTCACTTTCACCGCCCCGAAGCCCGGACGCTACCTGGTCAGCATCACCGAGCCCCGCTCCCAGGTCACGGTGATCGTCGTTGTGACGGTTCGGTGACGAACGCCCCGACGAGCCCCGGGCGCCGCTCGTCGTACCACCTCCGCCCGTCGCGCAGTTCGGCCTCGGCTTGAGGCCGAAACACGAGCCGCGGCTTCACGCCTTGCTCGTCAGCTTCCGGTGCACCTCGTCCCACGGTCCCGCGGTGCCCGGCTCCGCAAGGTGCTCCGCAAGCCGCCGGTCCAGCTCTGCAGCCTGCTCATGGGTCAGGGCGAGCTCAGCCTCACGCTGCGTATCGTCGAGACTCTCCCACAGCGCCATGGCCAGCTCGGCCCGCTCGGAGGCTGAGAGCTTGAGAAGCTGAGCGAGGGTGGCCGCCATCATGTCTTCATCCTGCCACGATCGGTCAGCCACGGCAACATGCGACGGTGGCTGACGGACACCTGCTGCGCAAGCCGTACGCGCCGACGGGATCCGGCCCCAACCGACGTCTCCGCGCCCCGTCCCTGGCCTTCACCGCACGAAGATCATCCCCTGCTCGCCGCCGAGTTCGCCAGTGGCCGCGCAGTCGGTGCCGCCGAGCCGGAAGCCGTCGGGGTAGAGGCCGACCTGGAGGTCGGCGGCAATCCCCTCCTCCCGGTCCCGCATCCAGAAGGCCGCCCGATCCACCTCCAGGTAGCCGAGGTGGGTGAGCATGGCCGGTCCGCCGGGGGGATCGCAGTTGCCGAGGACTCGGGCGGGGACGTAGAAGATCGGGCACGACGTGATCCGACAGACGTTTGCCGGGTAGAAGCGGACCTTGAAGGCGTTGTGACCCGGCTTCTTGCCACTGGTGTAGCGCGTGACGAGCACCTCGTCGTACAGCAGGCCGACCGAGAGCGGCCCGAGCGAGTAGGGAGCGCTGTCGTCCTCGACCGAGCCCGCGGCCTCGTACCAGCCGAAGCTGGCGGGGGACGCGCCCTTCACCGAGCGGCCCACCAGGGTCCAGCCGCCGCCGTCGGTGGTCATGTCGCAGTACACCGGGATCGGGGGACTGCTCAGGAAGTAGAACCCGTCGCTGGCGTCCGGGTTCCCTTGCTTGATCCAGTGGCACGTGCCCGCGAAGCTGCTGCCCGAGTCCATGCCGCCATCGGTGGCCGGCGCGCCGTCCGCAGCCGCGGTCGCGTCCTCGGCCGCCACGTCGACGGGAATGGTGCCATCGGCAGGCATTGAGCCATCCAGCCGTGGTGCGTCGCGCGTCCCGTCGGCGAGAGCGTCGGCGGCTGACTCCGCCGCCCGCGCATCGCGCCCGGCGTGAGCCTGGCCGCCGTCGGGGATAAGGCCCATCACGTCGAAAGTGCACCCGGCCGCAAGGGCCAGCGCGACGAGCGCTCCCACGCCGTGCCTCCCGCGAGGACTCGCCGCCGGCACGCCGCGCTGCGCTCTCACGTGTTCCCTCGTCGCGCCCGCCCGATGATCTAATGATAACCGGTCGCGCCTGCAGGCAACAAGGAGGGCGGCTCGGCGATCTACCCCCTGTCGTGAGCCGATCGTGTCCGCACCTTCTTCGTCCCGTGAGTAGCAGGTCGCTCCTGACGCGTGTACCATCGGCGTCGTGAGACGCACGGCGGCAACCGTCGTCGTGGTGACCGCGCTCCTGGCTGCGGCCGAGGCGCGCGCCGCGGGCCCGCTTTTTTCCGCGCCCAGCGGCCCCACCACCGTACTGATTGCGCCGGCCGAGGCGACCTTCTCGGTCAAGATGTCGTTGACCCTTCCGCGCCCGTACACCAGCGTCCGACTCATCGAATTCGTCGAGGAAGGGCTTGCCCTCAAAGCAGCGCAAATCATCGTCAACGGGCAGACGGTCAAGTGCGGCAACGCCACTCCACCCTTCAAGGTTCGGTGTGACGCGCAGGTCGATGGCCGCCGCGCGATCACCGTGGACAACCTGGACCCCTCGGGCACCCAGTATCAGACGAATGTCACAACGACCTTCGTGGTCCAAGCGACCGCGTTCGGCCTCCGACACCACGAATACAAGGGAACCTGCGAGTACTCAGGGGATCCGGTCGCATGTCGAGACAACGCCTCGCTCCTCATCGACTACACCGTCAAGGAGTTCCGCCTCGGGGTCACCAAGACGGGGCCGGCGAGCGCGGCGGTGGGGCAGCCGTTCGAGTACACGGTCACGGTGACGAACACCGAGGCGGTGGAGGCGTTCGGCGTGACCGTGACCGACGCGCTCCCCGCCGATCTGGAGGCGGTCGCGGTCGTGGCGCCCGCGGGCGGGCAGAGCTTCGGGCCGGGCGCCAGCGTCTCCGCGCTCGGCGCCGACGGCGAGGTGCGCATCGTGGCGCAGCCGGCCTGGAGCGTGAGCGTGCGGCCGCCCGGCAGCGGCGGCCGGGGGCCGCCGGGCTACCTCGCGGCGGCCGGCTCGGCCGGCGCCTCCTTCTCGTTCGTGATCCGCGTCAAGACGCGCTACGGCGTCGATCCGCAGACGACGCAGTCGGTGTCGAACGTGGCCCGGGCCCGCGCGGCGCAGCCCGACGGCCCCGAGGTCGCGAGCGCACCGGCGGTGGTCCGCCTGGGCGCCACCACCGGCGGCATGTCGCTCACGAAGAAGGCGTTCGGGCCCGACGCCCAGAGCGAGAAGGAGGTGAAGGCCGGCGACCGCGCCACCTTCCGCCTGACGCTCTCGCGCGACGCCACCGTGACGGGCCCCGTCACCGTCGTCGACCCGGTGCCCGCGGGGGTGCGGGTCACTGCGGTGGTATCGGCAGGCACGCGGCGCGCGTGCCCGACGCAGTTCGCGATCGGGGCGCTCCAGGTCTCGTGCGGGGCACCCGCGGCGCTCCCGGCGGTGCCGGTGCGCATCATGCTCCTGGCGGGCCAGACCCTCGACGGCGCGGGGAGCACCATCGTCGACCTCGAGGCGCTGGTGCTGCCGTCGGCGGCGCCGGGCCCGCTCACCAACACGGCCACCGTGACCGACGCCGGAGGGCTCGCGCGCCAGGCGCAGGACTCGCTCACGGTGCGCGCCTCGGGCACCGCGGGCGTCAACCTCTCGTTCCGCGCCGAGCGCGCCGTGGCGACCAAGGGGGAGGTGGTCCCCTTCACCGCCACCCTGGGCTTCTACCAGGCGTTCGACCCGGCCGGAGGCATCCTTCAGGTCTCGGTCCCCCTCCCCCGCGACTTCCTCGCGCTGCCGGGCACCGGCTTCCTGCGCACCGAGGGGGGCTCGTCATTCGGCGCCGTGACCCAGGCCGCCGTCGGCGACCAGGTGATCTTCACGCTCCCTCGCCGCGCCGTGGCCGCGGGCACGGTCCTCCTCCTCACCTTCCGCGCGCGCGTGGCGCTCCGGGCGGCCGAGAAGCTCCACCACCCGCGGGCCGACCTCGTGGTGGCCGGTACCCCGCCCCGCGCGCTCGCGTCGGCCACGGCCGCGGTGCGCGTGCACCTCGACCCCGACCTCGACCTCGCCACGGTCCTGGGCGACGTGTACCGCGACGAGAACGGCAACGGCTGGCGCGATCCCGGCGAGCCGGGCGTGCCCGGCGTGCTGGTGGTCATGGAGGACGGCCTGCAGGCCTTCACCGACGACGACGGCCGCTACCACATCGGCGCGGTGCGCCCCGGGCAGCGCGTCGTGAAGCTCGCGCCGCACATGCTGCCCCCGGGCGCCGCGGTCACCACCGACCAGGTGCGCGTGCTGACGCTCACGCCCGGGATCATGGCGAAGGTCGATTTCGGCGTGCGCATCCCGCTGGTCAAGCCGACGGCGCTGCCGGCCGACCCCCCCGCCACCGAGGCCGCGTCGCTCAAGGCGCGGGCCGGCGGCGGCTACTCGTACGTGATGACGGGCGCCCTCCCCCGCGGCGCTCGCCTGCGCGTCGGCGGCGGCGCCCTGCTCACCGGGGCCTGGCTGACGGCCAAGGTCGACAAGAGCGGCCCCTACGCCGGCGAGGTCCCGCTCGTGCCCGGCCGCAACCGCCTGGCGCTCGTGGTGCACGCGGCCGACGGCGTGGTCACGGTCTTCGCCCGCGACGTGTTCCTCGTCAGCCGGCCCAGCGGCGGCGACCTGGTCGTGCCGCGCCCCGCCGCGGCGCGCCTCGCCCTGCGTTTCCCCCCCGGCTCCCACGCCGGGCAGGACCTGCTGCTCGAGGGCTCGGCACCGGGGTCCCGCCCGTCCCAGCTCCGGGTGTCGGGCGTGGACATCCTCCCCGACGTGCGCGGCCGCTTCGGCGTGCGCATCCGCCTGCCCCGCGACGCGGCGTCCGCGGGCGTGCCGGTCGAGGCTGCCTTCCCGGACGGGTTCCGCGTGCGCTTCGTGCACGACATGAGCGCGGGCGGCGACTTCCTGCTCCTCGTGGGCATCGCCGAGGGGCAGCTCGGCTACGTGAAGAGCACCAACAAGGCCAGCGGTCGTGACGGCCTCTACGCCAGCGGCCGCGTCGCGCTCTACGCCAAGGGGCAGATCCAGGGGAAGTACCTCGTCGAGGCGGGCGTCGACATCGACGACTCGATCCGCTCCGCGGCCGACCTCGTCCGCGGCGACCCCCGGGCGGTCTTCCGCAGCCTCGACCCGGTCCGCTACTACCCCGTCTACGGCGACGCCGGGGCCACCGTGGCCGGCGCCGAGCGCACGGGCCGGCTGTTCGTGGCAATGAAGCTCGGCGCCTCGGAGATCGTCCTCGGCAACTTCACGACCGGGCTCACCGGCGTGGAGCTGGGGCGCTACAGCCGCTCCCTCTCCGGCGGCCGCGCCGAGATCATCCTCGCCAGCCGGCGCAAGGGGGAGCCGCCCCGCACCCGCGTGGTGGTCTTCGGTGCCTGGCTGCAGACGCAGCGCGCCCACGACGAGGTGCGCGGCACCGGCGGCTCGCTCTACTTCCTGCGGCACAAGGAGGTCGTCGAGGGCTCCGAGCAGGTGCGCCTCGAGGTGCGCGACGGCGTCACCAACCTCCCCCTCTCGAGCACCCCCCTGCGCGCGGGCGTCGACTACGAGATCGATACCTTGGGCGGCCGCGTGATCCTGCGCGCGCCCGTCAGCACCAGCGCCGCGTCGTCGACGGTCGTGCGCAGCACGCCCCACGCCGGCGACACCGCGTGGGTCATCGTGGACTACGAGTACGTGGTCGTGGACCCCGCGGACGACGGCTCCCTGGGCGCGCGGCTGCAGCAGCGGGTCGGGCCCGTGCGGGTGGGCGCCACCTTCGTCAACGAGTTCCGCGGGGGAACGGACTACACCCTCGCCGGGGTGGACCTCGCCCTCTCCTTCGGCCGCTTCGGCCAGCTCCTCTTCGAGTACGCCTACTCGAGCGGGCGCCTCGACGGCCTCGGCGTCTCGCTCGACGGCGGGCTCACCTTCCGCGACCGGCGCACCCCCCAGACCGACCCGACGCGGGTCTACACGACCTGGGGCAACGCCTTCAAGGCCGAGGGGCAGCTGCGGGCCGGCGAGGGCAAGTGGGGCGTGGAGGCCCGGCCCTACTTCCGCCTGGTGCAGCGCGGCTTCACCGACACGGCCCACGTGGACGAGCGCGACCTCCTCCAGTACGGCGGCGAGGTCGTGGCGCGCGGCCCCTTCGGCCTGAAGCTCGTGGGCCGCTACGACGAGCGTCACTACTCGGGCGCCGACCCCGCGGCCGACGCCTGGCGCCGGGACGTCGAAGGCCAGGTCCGCGGCACCCTCGGCCGCTTCGGCCTCGCCCTCGCCTTCCGCCTCGAGGAGGGGCGCGACGCCTACGAGGACGGCGGCCGCACGGCGGTCGCGCTGAAGGCCGAGTACCCGGTGCTCAAGCGGCTCAAGCTCTACGCCCTCTACCAGCAGTGCGCCTGGCACCACGGCACGGGGCTCATCTCCGAGGACAACACCCTGGGCGTGGCGGGCGCCGAGGTGAAGGTCATCAAGCAGTACCTCACGGCGAAGGTCGAGGGCGGCTACGGCGCCCAGGGGCCGACCGCGGGCGTCGGGCTCCAGAGCGACCTCGGGCCCGGCCGCGTCCTCTACGGCTCCTACACCTTCTCCGTGGACGGCGACGACCGGCTCATGGGGACCTTCGCGACCGGCGGCCGCCAGAAGGCCGACGGCACGCGGGCCGAGCTGTTCGCCGAGGACCAGTACCGCCGCGACGCCTACGAGCGCATGCAGGCCCAGGTGGCGGGCGTGCAGCTGCCCCTCTGGAAGGTGCTGACCCTGACCGCCACCTACGAGCACGGCAAGCTCGACGACGGCGCCACCATGACCGAGCGCGACGCCGGTACCGCGGGCGTGGGGTACGCCGGCGGCCGCGTGCGCGCGCAGGCCAAGGCCGAGATCCGGCGGGACCACGTGTGGGCCGTCGCCACGCCGGACGGGCTCGCGGCCGATCCGGCCGGCACCACCAGCACCGGCGAGGCGGCCACGCCCACCACGCCGCCGGGCGAGCGCCTCCAGCTCCTCGGCGCCGGCGCCCTCACCGTGCGCGCCGGAGCGCACCTCTGGCTGCGCGGCCGGGTCATGTACACGCGCACCATCGCCCACGACGGCGTGGCCGAGCGCAAGCCCGAGATCGAGGGGACGGTCGGTTTCGCCTGGCGCCCCCCGTACGCCGGGCTGGCGGTCCTGGGCCGCTACACCTACCTCGTGGACCACCCCGCGTCGGTCGACGATCCGCTCGTGCCCGTCTACCGGCAGCGCAGCCACATCGCCTCGCTGGCCTTCGAGGTGCGGCTGTGGCGCTGGCTCTCGATCGGCGAGAAGGTCGGGTTCAAGGGGCTGCGCGAGTGGGACGCCAACCCGGCGGTCGATCCCGGAAGGGCGTCGGAGCAGAAGTACCTCCTCTGGATCAACCGCCTCATGTGGCACATGACGAAGAAGTGGGACGCCGCGGCCGAGTACCGCTTCCTCTTCACGCTGCCGCGGCTCGTCGGCGAGAACGACCACGGCGTCCTCGTCGAGATCAACCGGATCATCGTGGGGCACCTGCGGATCGGCGCGGGCTGGAACTTCAGCGCGGTCCCCACGGACGAGCGCGCCATGGGGCGCTACCGCGAGCACGGCTTCTTCGTGCGGGCGCAGGGGTTCCTGTAGCGGCGAGCGCCGCGGGCAGCTCCGCGCGGGGAGCACGCGGTGGGGGGAGGCTCGCCCGGCCTGGCCGCGCGGGGAGCGCGCGGTGGGGGGAGGCTCGCCCGGCTTTGCCGCGCGGTGAGCGCGCGGTGGGGGGAGGCTCGCCCGGCTTTGCCGCGCGGTGAGCGC
>JACRCY010000424.1 GCA_016218785.1 Deltaproteobacteria bacterium | reverse complement strand
TGCTCCATAGATCTTTCCCCGCCAGCAGCGCACAACTTGTCGAGCAACTCCCCGGGTCCGGGCGCGAATTCCCCCACGGGCGGGTCCGGGCCTTCTCCCAACTGTGGCGCTTGGGTTCAATCCCCGGCGGCGGGCGAAGAGCCGTCTCTTCGCTTCCCCCAGTGTCTCAGCCGGCGGCCAGCGCGTCTATAAGCGAAAGTTAGGTTTGTTCGCATACGGGCGTTGCGCCCACGGTGCGCCCCGGGCCAACGGACCGCGAGTCAGGCCCGGCCTCCCCACCGGGCGCGCGGCGGCGGCCCGCGTTGCCGGCGGTCGCGGCCACCCCTTGAGCCGGCCGGCCCGGCGCACTATGATGACGTCGTCCCATGAGGGAATTCAACACCGCCGGCCCCTGCGATGCGGAGCGGCACTACATGGTGCCGGCCGAGCCGCGGCTGCCCGCGGCGCGCGGGCTCGTCGCGCGCCACCTCTACTTCGTGGTGCATGCGCCGCGTGGATTTCGCCGGCGGCGCAGACGATCGGCGCCGCGTCCCCACGTCCCCACGGCCTCACCTGGAACGACCCTTCCACGGGTCGCCGGGAAGCCGGGCGACGAACTCGTCGGCCACCCGGGCGGCGCCGGCCGCGAGGTCGAACGTCGTGCCCGGCGGAAGCAGGACCGGGACGTCGTCCGTGAAGGCCGGCAGTCGGAGTTTCGCCTCGAGGTTCTCTTCGAAGATGGCCCTGGTGATCTCGCGCCCCTCGGCCTTGGTGTAGGCGCGGAACACGTCGACGACCGCACCCGGATCGATTCCCGCCTCGAGTGCGACCACCAGGTCGAAGAGGTCGCGCCCCTTCTTCCGCTGGAAGAGCGCCCGGAGCTTCGTGCCGAGCAGTTCCTCGATCCGGTACGTCGTGATGTTGGCGGTGCCGTTCCACCAGCGGGAGGCAACGGTGAACGGCATCTTCGTCGTGCCGAGCACGGTGAAGTGCTCGCGCGTGTTGGTCTCGATCTTGAGCTTGAGTCGCACCACGGGCGGAATCTCGGACTCGAAGCGGTAGACCAGGCGCACGCCCTGTCCCTGCTCTCGCCGGGGCTCGCCGAGCCACCCATCGAGCCGCGCGCGCAGGCGATCGATGGTCGCGCCGAAGGGGCCGGGCTGGAGCTGCACCAGGTCGATGTCGTTCGAGTAGCGACGTGGCGGAGAGAAGTGCAGCTTGTGAAGCGCCGTGCCGCCGCGAAGCGCGAGGGCGCTGGCAAGCTCGGGGTCCTGGAAGATGGCGACGAACGCACGACAGAGAGCGAGGTCCTGCTCCACCTGCTCGTCGGTGGCCCAGCGCGTGTGCGCTCGCCATTCGGCGATGAAGTCGGCAGGGATCACGCTTCGACCTCGATGGTGGTGTTGACGAGAAGATGCCACTTCGGGTCGCGCGCCGAGATCTCTTCGGAGCTCTTGGGCTCGAGCGGGATCATCTTGGGCCGGCCCGCGCGGACGACCTCGGCCAGCTCTGCAGCGAGCTCGCCATGCCCGGTCCGCTCCAGGAGATAGCCGAGCCTCTGGATGACCGGCAGCTCGTCATTCCTCTCCGCGATGGCGAGGAGCTTCTTCGCGTCCAGGCGCTCCGCGAGCTCGGCCAACACCGTGGCGATGTGATCGATGGACCCGGCCCCCTTGCGGTAGCGCACCAGGTCATAGGCCGTCATCTCGGGCGTCGACACCGGGAGGTACCCACTCGACGTCTTCATCTGCTCGGTGACGATGACGTCCATCCGGCGGCGGAAGAAGAAACGGATCCGCACGCGCTCGACGGTCAGGGGGCGGAGCACGCTGCCGGCGACGACCTGGAACTCTTGCGGCTGCTGCTGCGACGCGCCGTGCATGGCGGCCGCCGAGAGCAGGCCGACGTAGTACGGCACGCCGTGGAAGCGCATGAGGTCATCGATCCACGCCGCGGGAGGCTGGGCGCCAAGCTGGCGGTGCGCTGGATCGACGACGAGGTAGAAGCCACGCCTGGGCATGGCCACCCATCCATGCCTCTGGAGTCGACGAAGCGAGTGGTAGGTGGCCACGGGGGAGGACTTGAGCGCGGCCTCCGCCTCCGCCCGCGTGAACGTACGTCGGCCAGAGGCCAGGAGTCCTTCGACGTATGCTCGGGCTCGCGCTTCCATGCGTTCGCATAGTATAGCGATGATCGCTAGCTTCTGCAAACGCACTCCCACGGTCTCGCTGGCGGCAGACGGAGGTCCGGGAGCGGTGGCGGCGAGGACGGCGTGAGGTGCCGTGCGTGGATCGCGTACCGCGGCAGCATCCGGTCCTGTCGATGCCAGCGCGAGTACGCCTCTCCCAAGCGGTCGCCGTCCAGGCGTAGGCGGTGGTTCGCAGGCCCTCGCCGAGGACGTGGCTCGGATGCGGCGGCAACGGGATGGCCGGGCCGTGACCCCGCCCGCGTTGCCTGTCGGTCGCGGCCACCCCTTGAGCCGGCCGGCCCGACGCACTATGATGACGTCGTCCCATGAGGGAGTTCAACACCGCCGGCCCCTGCGATCCGGAGCGGCACTACATGGTGCCGGCCGAGCCGCGGCTGCCCGCGGCGCGCGGGCTCGTCGCGCGCCACCTCTACTTCGTGGTGCATGCGCCCCGTCAGACGGGCAAGACCACGACGCTCAGGGCCCTGGCGCGGAGCCTCGCGGCCGAGGGTACGTTCGCCGCGGTCCACTTCTCGTGCGAAGCGGGCGAGGCCGCGGGGGATGACTACGGCGCCGCCGAGCGCATGGTCCTCTGCGAGATCGGCCGCGGGGCGGCCCGCGACCTCCCGGCCGAGTTCCGTCCGCCGCCGTGGCCCTCCGCTCCACCCGGCCAGCAGCTTGGCAGCGCCCTCGCCGCCTGGGCTGCGGCCTGCCCGCGCCCGCTGGCCCTCTTCTTCGACGAGATCGACGCCCTGCGCGGCGAGAGCCTGCGGTCGGTGCTGCGGCAGCTCCGGGCCGGCTACCCGAACCGTCCCGCCGGCTTTCCCGCCTCCGTCGTCCTCTGTGGCCTGCGGGACGTGCGCGACTACAAGGCGGCGAGCGGCGGCGACCCATCCCGCCTCGGCACCTCCAGCCCCTTCAACATCAAGATCGAGTCGCTGCGCCTCGGTGACTTCTCCGCGGGCGAGGTGCGCGCGCTCTACGGCCAGCACACCGCCGCGACCGGCCAACCCTTCACGGACGAGGCCATGGGCCGCGCCTTCGAGCTGACGCAGGGCCAGCCCTGGCTCGCCAACGCCCTCGCCCGCGAGGTGATCGAGAAGCTGGGCGTCGCCCCACCCCTGCCCATCACCGTCGACCACCTCGACGAAGCCAAGGAGAGGCTCATCCTGGCGCGCCAGACGCACCTCGACTCGCTGGTGGCGCGTCTCCTGGAGCCCCGGGTGCGGGCCATCATCGAGCCGGTCCTTTCTGGCAGCTACCACGGCGGCGACACCTACGAGGACGACTTCCAGCACGTGCGCGACCTCGGGCTGGTGGCGCCCACGCCGCCGGCGCGCATCGCCAACCCCATCTACCGCGAGGTCATCGCGCGCGTCCTCGCCGCCAGCGCCGAGCTGCGCCTGCCCGTCGAGCCGCAGCGGTTCGTGCGCCAGGGCGGCCGGCTCGACCTCCGGCTCCTGCTCGAGGACTTCGCCGCCTTCTGGCGCGAGCACGGGGAGGTGCTGGCCGGGGGCATGCCGTACCACGAGGTGGCCCCGCAACTCGTGCTGATGGCGTTCCTGCAGCGGGTGGTCAACGGCGGGGGCTACCTCGATCGGGAGTACGGCGTGGGCCGCGGCCGCATCGACCTGCTGCTCCGGTGGCCGTACCCGGGGCCGGCGGGGCGGCGCGAGTGGCAGCGCGAGGCGCTGGAGCTGAAGGTGTGGGCGGCGGCAAGACCCGACCCCCTCCCGAAGGGCCTGGAGCAGCTCGACGCGTACCTCGCGGGCCTGGGCCTTGTGCGCGGCGTGCTGGTCATCTTCGACCGCCGGCCGGAGGCGGACCCGCTCGCCGAGCGCACCCGCTTCGAGGAGGCGCGGAGCCCGGGCGGGCGGGCAGTGACCGTGCTGCGGGCGTGACGTCGTAGGGACCATCACGTCCCGCCGCGCCCGATGCGGTCAGCCGCTCGCTGGCCGCGACCATGACCACCTCGTCTGGCCCCAGGTCGCCGCCCGTGGCCAGCAGCCTTTCCGTCGCGCGTCGCGATCCCCCGAGTGGCGTCCCGAAGTCCCCGGCTTGTCTCGTGCCGTGAGAGATGGCATGCTTCTCTCATGGCACGCCGACGGACAGAGCGGGACACGGGGCCCTTCCGCGCCGACCAGCTCCGCGAAGGCGACGAGTACGAGCTCTCGCACGGTCACCCCGTCTGGTGCGCGCCGCAAGGTGGTCGGGGCTCGCGAGCCAACGGGGCGGGCGCGGAGGTGCTGGGGACCGACCCGGAGGTCGAGTCCGCCGGGGTGGATGTCGGGTTCTCACCAGAGCCCGGGACGCTGAGGGCACCGGACGTGGCGGTGGGCAACGTGCCGGACGCCCCCGGGTGGGTCCGCGGTGTGCCGCTGCTCGCGCTCGAGTACGCGGACACGGGGCAGGACGAGGCCGGCCTCCAGCGCAAGATCCAGGATCTGCTCGACGGCGGCACCCGCGTCGTGTGGGTGGCGCGGCTGGTGGGCGAACGGCGCGTGGAGGTCTACGCGCCCGAGCGATCGATGCGGGTCATGCGCTCGG
Organism: Deltaproteobacteria bacterium; assembly: GCA_016218785.1. Classification (GTDB taxonomy): domain Bacteria; phylum Myxococcota_A; class Polyangia; order JACRCY01; family JACRCY01; genus JACRCY01. The sequence goes on along the minus strand of JACRCY010000424.1, from coordinate 3,504 downwards.
GTGAGGAACTCCTGGCGCCGGGGATCCTGAGAAACCCGGTGCCGGTGGACGCACTCTTCGACCGGAAGGTGGCCCACGAGCTGGTGCTGCGCAACCTGCTGCAGCGGCGGGGCTACGAGAGCCTTGATCAGGTTCGCACCGAGGGCGAGGCCAAGGGACGCGTCGAGGGCGAGGCCAAGGGACGCATCGAAGGCGAGGCCCGGGGCAGGGCCGAGGACCTGCTCGCGATCCTTGAGGCGCGCGGGCTTCCGCTCTCGGAGGAGCAGCGGGCGCGCATCCTCGCCAGCACCGATCGCGCGACCCTGTCGCGGTGGGTGCGCCAGGCGGTCACGGCGCCGTCGGTGGAGGAGGCGCTCGGGTAGGTCACCTCTTCCAGGATCATCGTCCCCGCCGTCTGGAAGCCGGCCCGCGCGGGGTCGCCGGTGTCGGGATCCTCGTCCTCGTGGACCAGGACGCATCGGTTGCAGCTCCGTTGGTTGCGGTTCGCGGTCGAGGCGAGGTCGTAGGTCCCCGTCAGCGCGAGGCCGCCGGGCACGAAGAGGCCGGCCCCCGAAGCGCTGATGTCCACGGTGAACCCGTGGGCGGCCGGCCCGCTGCCACGGGCCAGCATCACGGGCATGCGGACCGCGAGGCGGAGGGTCGCGCGCACCGGAGCCGCGAAGCGCGCCGCCAGGATGGCGGCGACGTCGGCCTCGGCCGTGTCGAGGGACACGATGCCGTCGTAGTCGCAAGGGTCGCTCCCGTCAGTGGCGCGGTCGGGCGGCACCGCGAGCAGCACGACGGGCGCGCGCGTGCTGGTGCGCTCGCGGATCTCCTGGCGCAGGCTGCGCTCATGGCTCGGCGGCAGGACGTCCGCGCCCACGATGACCACGTGAGGCGGCTGGCGGTCGGCACAGTCCAGGAGCTCCTCCACCGTGGAGGTCGACTGCACGCGGAGCCCGGCGCGGGCGAAGTGGCTCGACTCGAGCGTGGCGCGGAGCTGCGGCACGCCCAGGGTCAGGACGTGGAGAGGCTGGAGCAGGTCGGGCGAGAGCATCGAGTTCCTCCAGTGCGGGTCAGCGGCCGGCGACCGGCCTTTGCCGCCCGCCGCATCCGGGTGCAGCCATCATGCGCCGACCCGGCGGCCCGGCAGCGCAACAATGGACAACATGTGGCAACGGGGCGGACCGTCCACGCTTTCGGCGGCACCAGCACGCAGCCCTCCTGGCCGCCGTCGATGACCCTCCGGCTTGAGCGCACATTGCCCTTGCCGGGCCGACGCGGTGGCGGCACAATGGCTCCCTGCGGGTGCGTCCATGAGCCGCTACGAGGACTGGATGGCGGAGGCCAAGGCGGAGCTGGCCGCCGCCCGCACCCTGTTCGGCGGCAGCCATTACTCCTGGTGCTGTCTCACGGCCCAGCAGGCGGCCGAGAAGGCGCTGAAGGCCGGCCTCGAGCGGCGCGCCTCGCCCAGGTTCGGCCACAACCTCAACGACTTGCTTGGCGCTCTGGCAGGCCCGTCGGTCGTGCCTCAACCCCTGAGCGACGCGGTGGCGCGCCTCAACCGCCACTACATCGCGACCCGCTACCCCGACGCGTTCCCGGCCGGCGTGCCGGCGGAGCAGTACACTTCCTCGGACGCCGCCCAGGCCCTGGAGGACGCGGATGCAGTCGTCGGCTTCGTGGAACGCGCTCGCTGACCGACCGCGGATCGGAGAGCTGCGCGAGTCGGTCACGCGCATCCTGCAGACCTACGGTGACGAGGTCGGCTTCGTCGTTCTCTTCGGCTCGATGGCACGCGGCGACTACGGGCCGCAGAGCGACCTCGACCTGCTCATCGGGCTTCGGGACGACCGCCCCGAGCGCTTCATCGATCGCCTCCTGCGCTTCGGGCGTCTCACGGTCGGGCCAGTCGACGTGCTGGTGTACGACCGCGCCGAGCTCGAGCGCATGCTCGGCGACCATCACCCGCTGCTGCTGGAGGCGTGCGCCGACGGCGTCGTGCTGCAGGACACGGGAGCCTTCGCCTGCCTGCGGGACCAGGTGGAGGCGGCGCGACGCGCCGGTCGGATCCGGCGCGTGAAGAACGGCTGGGATCTGGTGCCCGCGGGCCCCACCGGGCCGTGACCCCTCGCTGGCGCCGTCGATGGCCGTCGGGCTGAGGGCGCCACCGCTCTCCTTGAGGAACTCGCCGCGCGGGCCGAGCGCACCGTAGCCCAGATCATGGGAACGAACTAATGGCTCGCCTCAAGCTTCGCGTCAGTTGGTCGAAGGCACCAGCGGGAGAAGCCTTCGGCCCAGAGCGTGAGACGTGGGGCAAGCTCTCCATCAGGGTCGACGACGCCTGCCTGACGCTGAACCACCCCGCCGACGAGCCTTCCGCAAAGGACTCAAGCGCAGTACGTGGTCCCGGTAGCGCCAGGCGGCGCACTCCGCCCTGCCCGGCCTACCCCAGCTCGGGCCCACCGGCCGCGAGCGGCAAAAGGACCGCCCACGCCTGCGGCGGCACCAGCACGTAGCCCTCCTTCCCGCCGTCGATGACCGTGGGCCCAAGGGCGCTGCGCAAGCGGGAGATCGCCATCGTCACGCGCGCGTAGTGGCGCAAGGGGTGGTACTCGACCTGCCACGCCGCGCGCGCCAGGTCGGCGATGGGCACGGACGTCCCGGGCCGGGCGGCCAGCGCGGCCAGCATGGCGAACACGCTCTTGCGCCCCGAGAAATCGACCCACCGGCGGCCGACCTTCGCCTGGCGGCCCACGAGGTCGACCAGCAGCTCGTAGCGTCGCGGGTCCAGCTCGCGCTCGTGCCGCGCGGTCAGGAATCGGCTCCCGACCTCGCGCCGCAGCTCCACGGCCGGTGCCTCGTCGAGCGTGAAACGGCGCGCGAGGCAAAGGGCCGGGGCATACGAAGGCGCCGGGCTTCCGTCCAGCACCACCTGGCCGAGGTGCGCGACGAGGGCCTCGGGCCGCAGGCCGTCCGCCCCGGCGGCGGCGGCGACGGCGGCGAGAAGACGGCGCGCCTCCGCCGCCTCCCCCCGTGTGCGGGCGAGGCCGGCGGCCAGCAGGCCCGCCCGGGCCGCTGCGCCGCCGTAGCCTCGCTCCTCGGCCTCCTCACGGACCGATCGCACGGCGCGCTCGGCGGTGCTGAAGTGGCCCAGGCGGTAGGCGGCCTCGGCGGCGAGCACGCGGGCGCGGCAGCCCAGCCAGCGCCAGCCCGCGGCCTGGGCGGCGGTCTCGACCTGCTGCGCCTCCGTCCACGCCGGACCGAGCTGGCCCTCCCAGAGGAGCAGCTCCACGCCCGCGAGCCGGGCCTCGGCCCGGTCGAACCCCACGGCCGGGCCCGCGAGGCGGGCGCGCGCGGTTGCGGGCGGCGTCACGCCCTCGGCCGCATCGCAGAGAGCCCGCGCGGCCCGCATGCGCGCCGCCACTCCCACGGTGCCGCCGGCGTCCCGGAGGACCGCCTCGGCGAGCTGCCGCGCCGCCGCCACCTGGCCAGCGGCCAGCAGGCCGCGCGCGAGGGCGGCCC